>CAZOYA010000001.1:0-9179 GCA_964583815.1 uncultured Gemmatimonadaceae bacterium
ACGCCTGCGCGGCCAGCGTGGTCTTGCCGATGCCGGGCTCGCCCGCGAGGAGCAGGACGGAACCGCGACCGTCGCAGGCATCGTCCAGGGCCGCGAGCATCTCGGCGAGCTCGCGCTCCCGCCCAATGAGTGCTCCTCGCATCGACCCCCGTCAGCGTCACCGCGAGGCCCGTCGAACACGGACCAAGGACGTACGTAAAGATCGCGGCCCGTGGCCGTCAATGCCGCGCGGAGTCGACAAGGAGGGAGAGGCCCCGGCGTTCCGCCCGGGGCGCGCGCCCTCCCGCCCCCCCGGGGCGGGGGTCGCGGGCCGCGAGAGCAGGCGGCCTTCTCCGCCGGTCCGCCTCTTGCACTCGGTCGGGGCGCATCCCTTCGACCATCCCCGCTCCCGTCCGATGACCGAGTCCCGCGAAGAGCTCGAGGGATCCCCGACGGGGACCGTCGTCGCGCGGAGCTGGCGCGACCTGGACGAGCTCCTGTTCCAGGCGGCGTGGAACCCGGAGGTGCGCCGTCTCCGCTCGCTCAGCGGATTCCGGGGCGTGAGCAGGCGAGGGCTCGACCTGCGCACCGGACTGATGCGGCTCGGCGGCGACTGCGCCGCCAAGGAGCGGCACCTGATCCGCAACTTCCGGAAGTACGCCCGCCGCAGCTTCGTCGGCGACGATTCCCTCTGGAACTGGCTCTCCCTCGCCCAGCATCACGGGCTCCCCACGCGTCTCCTGGATTGGAGCTACTCGCCGTACGTGGCGCTCCACTTCGCCACGGCGAGCGAGGAGCACCGCGGGGAGGACGGGGAGGTGTGGGTGGTGAGCTTCGAGGCGGTGAACCGCGCGCTCCCGGACGCCCTGGGCCGCCTGCTCGAGGAGGAGGGCTCGCACGTGTTCACCGGCGAGATGCTCTCCAGCCTGGGCGACGCGTTCGAGGTGCTCGCCGCCGAGGCGACGGATCCGTTCCCGCTCTTCCTCGAGCCGCCCGCGCTGTCGGAGCGCATCGTGAACCAGGCGGCGCTGTTCTCCCTCATGTCGACCGCGACGGCGCGCTTCGACCACTGGCTGGAGGCGCGCCCGGGCTCGTGGCGGCGGATCGTCGTCCCCGCGGCGCTCAAGCCGGACGTCCGCGACCGCCTCGACGAGATCAACATCAACGAGCGGGTCCTGCTGCCGGGTCTGGACGGCCTCGGGCGCTGGCTCGCGCGGTACTACCGCGAGGCGGATCCGGGCCGCACGGGCGTGATCGAGGCGGAAACCGCCGGGCGGTTCGGCCCGTGAAGCGCGCTTCCGGATCCCACGGACCGGAGCCGCGCCGGGCCGTCGACCCGCGACCGCGGAGCCTTACCTGCTGCGGGCGATCGGTCTATTCTTCGACCCCACCCCCGACCGCTCGGCCCCGGGACCGGCATGGAGCTACCCCTCACCAACCTGCTGTTCGTCCTCCTCGCCGCCTGGGGGGGCGGAGGGCTCGCCGTGCGGCTCGGCTATCCCTCGGTGCTCGGGGAGCTCCTCATCGGGATCGTGCTGGGTCCCCCGGTGCTCGGCTTCCTCCAGAGCGGCCCGGCGCTCGACGTGCTGGCCCAGCTGGGCATCCTGCTCATGATGCTCTACGTGGGCATGGAGGTGGATCCCCGGGAGCTCGGCAAATCCTCCTGGGCCGGCTTCCTGGCCGCGATCGGCGGGTTCGTCACCCCGTTCACGCTCGCCTACTTCGTCGTTCTGCATTTCGGCGGCACACCGCTCGCCGGCGTCTTCGTGGGAATCGCGGCCGGGGTGACCTCGCTCACCACGAAGTCCCGCATCCTGGTCGACCTGCGCCTCCTGGACACGCGCGTGGCGAGCGTCATGATGTCCGGCGCGCTCATTGCGGATACGCTGTCGCTGATCGTGTTCGCCGGGGTGCTAAGCACCCTCGAGGCGGGAAGCCTGGACGCCTCGTCGATCCTCCTGGTGACCGCGCGGGCGCTCCTGTTCTTCGGGCTCACGGCGCTGGTCGGCCTCAAGGTCTTCCCGATCGCCGGGCAGAAGCTCGCGCGCGCGGGGCTCACGGACCGCACGTTCCACTTCACGCTGATCCTGATCCTCGCCGTCGCCTTCGGCGAGCTCGCGCACCTCGCGGGCCTGCACGCCGTGCTGGGCGCCTTCATCGCGGGCCTCTACCTCCGCGACAGCGTGCTCGGGGCCTCTCTCTCGCGCGACCTGATGGGGGCGGTGCGCGACGCGTCCATCGGCTTCCTCGCGCCGATCTTCTTCGTCACGGCCGGATTCCAGGTCTCCCTGTCCGTCTTCGGAGCCGACCTCCCGTTCTTCCTGTCGATCCTGGCGGTCGCCACGTTCGGCAAGATCATCGGCACGACGGGCTTCTACGTCCTGAGCGGCAACGGATGGCGGGAGGGCCTCACGATCGGCGGGGGCATGAACGGCCGCGGGGCGGTGGAGATCATCATCGCGGGGATCGCCCTCGACATGGGCATCATCACGCAGGAGATCTTCTCCATCCTCGTCTTCATGGCGATCTTCACGACCGCCACCGTCCCCGTCCTGCTCAAGTGGGGAACGGACTGGCTCAAGGAGCGCGGGGAGCTCGTGCGCGCCGGGGGTGTCCGCGACGGCGTGCTGGTCCTCAGCGCGGGGCCCCTCGCGCGCAAGCTCGCGCGGACGCTCGTGGAGCATCGCCCGGTCGGGCTGGTCGATCGCAATCCCGCCCACTGCCGTGCCGCCCAGATGCTCGACCTGGACGCCATCTGCGGCAACGCCCTGGAGGAGCAGGTGCTCGGCGAGGCCCGGGCCGGAAGCGCGGAGTTCGCCGTCGCGATGACCGCGAACACCGAGGTAAACGCGTTGGCCGCGCAGCTCGCGCGCTCGTCCTTCATGATCCCCGAGGTGCTGGTGCCGCGGGAGTCCATGGCCCGGGAGGGCGACCAGATCTCGCTGGCGCACCTGGGGGCCTCCGCGCTGTTCGGCATGCGCGTCGACATCCCCTCGTGGGATCACGAGCTGATGCGGGGCGCCGTGCGCGAGGAGTGCCACGAGGTCGACCGGGAGACGACGGCCGCGGAGTTCGTGGCCCAGCTCCCGGACGACGACTCGGTCCTTCCCTTGACGAGATACCACGGCGCGGGCGCGGAGCCCTTCCACGGGGACACGCGGCTCGTGCCCGGCGACCGCGTGCTGTGTCTGGTGCGCGGGACGCGATGAGGCGATGAGCCCCGGGCGCGGCGCCTTCCCGCTCGAGCCGCCGGTGAAACCCATGCTCGCGAAGCTGTCGAGCACGCTCCCGGAGGCGGAGGGGCACCTCTTCGAGCCGAAATGGGACGGGTTCCGGGCGATCGTCTTCCGCGGCGAGGGCGAGGTGTACATCCAGAGCCGCGACCTGCGCCCCTTCGACCGCTACTTCCCGGAGCTGCACGAGTCGTTCCTCGAAGTCCTCCCGGACGGCTGCGTGCTCGACGGGGAGATCGTGATCGCGCGGGAAGGGGGTCTCGACTTCGACGCCCTGCAGATGCGGCTCCACCCGGCCGCGTCCCGGGTGAACAAGCTGGCGGCGGAGACGCCGGCCTCCTTCGTGGCATTCGACGCGCTCGCCGCGGATGGTGCGGATATCATGCGGCTTCCCCAGGCCGAGCGGCGTACCGCGCTCGAGGAACTGCTCGACGGGATCGAGCCGCCCGTGTTCCTCACCCCCGTGACCCGGGACCGCGCCACCGCCGAGCGGTGGCTCGAGCGGTTCGAGGGGGCGGGGCTCGACGGCGTGATCGCGAAGCCCGACCACCTCCCGTACCAGCCCGGCAAGCGCGTGATGCTGAAGATCAAGCACGAGCGGACCGCGGACGTCGTGGTCGCCGGCTTCCGGTGGCACAAGAGCGGCCACGACGCGGTGGGATCCCTCCTGCTCGGGGTCTACGACGACCGCGACGTGCTGCAGCACGTGGGCGTGACCTCGTCCTTCACCATGGCGAAACGCCGGCAGCTCGTGGACGAGCTCGCTCCGCTGCGGGCGCGCGCGGGGGAGGAGCACCCCTGGCGCGACGAGTCGGAGGTCGGCCCCGGCGACCGCCTGCCCGGGGGCGAGAGCCGCTGGAGCGCGGGGAAGGACCTCTCCTGGGAGCCGCTCCGTCCGGAGCGCGTGGCCGAGGTGCGGTACGATCACCTGCAGGGCAACCGCTTCCGTCACGCCACGACCTTCCTGCGCTGGCGCCCCGACAAGCGCCCGGAGGACTGTCGCTACGACCAGTTCCAGGAGCCGGAGCCCTACGAGCTCGACAGGATCTTCTCGTCGGGGTCGAGCGGCTCCTGAGGCGGGCGGAGCTCGGACGGCACGTTCTCGAGGTTCACCCGGATCCGCGTCCAGGTCGAGTGTCGGCCGCGCATCGCGTCGACCAGCACGTCCTTCTCCTCCAGGTGCGCGGCGGCCTCGGGATGGCGCTCCTTCCAGCGCTCCAGCCCCGCGATCGCGTCGTCCTTCCGCCTGGCCCGCCCGATCTCGATCAGCGGGCGCTTCGGTCTGCGGCGCTTCGACGGCTGCACCCGGGGCGGCTCCCCCTCGCGCTTCCGGTAGTGCGGCGGCCAGGGCGCGTCGCCCCGGCCGTCCCGCTCGTGCCGGGCCGCGAGCTCGAGCAGCGCCTCCAGGGACCCGGGACGCGCGTCGATGCCGGCGTGCGCGTCCCCGATCCGGGCGAAGCGCTCCGGCATCGTGACGAGCGTGAAGTCGTGCGGATCGCAGTCCGGCACCTCCGCCCACGAGAGCGGGGCCGACACGCGGGCGTCCGGCACGGGACGCACGGAGTAGGCGGCCGCGACGGTGCGGTCCTTCGCGTTCTGGTTGTAGTCCACGAACACGCCGTGGCGCTCCTCCTTCCACCACTCGCTGGTCGCGAGCTCCGGCACGCGCGCCTCGACGTCGCGCGCGAGCGCGAGCGCGGCCCGGCGGACCTCGTCGAACCCCCATCGCGGCTCGATGCGCACGAGCACGTGCATGCCTCGCGACCCCGACGTCTTCGGCCATCCCACGAGCCCGGCGTCGGCCAGGGCCTCCTCGACCACCGTCGCGACCTCGAGGACCTGGCTCCAGGGCACGCCGGGCACGGGGTCGAGATCCACGCGCAGCTCGTCCGGATGCTCGAGGTCCTCCGCGCGCACGGGGTGGGGGTGCAGCTCGAGACAGCCCAGGTTGGCCAGCCACGCGAGCGCCGCCGCGTCCCGCGGCACGACCTCGTCCGCGCTCCGGCCCGAGGGGAAGCGGATGCGCGCGACCTCGATCCAGTCGGGCCGCGACTCGGGCGCACGCTTCTGGTAGAAGTGGTCGCCCTCGACGCCGTTCGGATACCGCACGAGCACGTTCGGCCGGCCGCCGGCGGCGCCCAGCGCCCCCTCGGCCACCGCCAGGTAGTAGCGCACCAGGTCGAGCTTGGTGTAGCCCGCCCCGGGGAAGAGCACCTTGTCGGGGTTCGAGACCGCGACCTCACGGCCGTCGATCCGGAGGAGCTCCTTCGGCATGGTCCGCTCCCGTGCGCCGGGGTCTCGACGGCCGATCGTGGGGCGAGCCGGCCCGCCGCCGGGGCCGTCGCGTCGTCGTCTTCCCCTTCTACGGCGGGCGGAGCGGGCAGGGTCCCGGAGGTGCCGACGCTCCGTGGCAGCGCGTCCTCGAGATCGGACCGGGCCTCCGCTTGACGCCTCGGGGGGGGCTTTCCTTAGCTTGCGGGTGCTTCCGCGTCCGTGGGGCTCCCCCAGGGCGCCACGCGCCGACTTCCTGGTCGCGTCGCGTGACGTGTCACCTCGGGTCGCGACCCGCATTCCCGGATTGAGATGGTCGAGGCGGACAGGGACGAACACGGCCGGCCGGCCGTGCCTCGCCCGCACAGAGGCGGCGACGCCCCCGTGCCCGCCCGCGCCGAGGGCACCGGTTCGGGCATGTCGAGCGGGCCGGGAGCTCCCATCGACGGCGAGGAGTTCTTCACGCTCCTCGTTCAGAGCGTCCGTGATTACGCGATCCTCGGGCTGGATCCCGACGGGCGGGTCACGAGCTGGAACGAGGGGGCGGAGCGGATCAAGGGCTGGACCCGTGACGAGATCCTGGGCCGCCCCTTCGAGACGTTCTATCCCGAGGAGGCCCGCGCGTCCGGCTTCCCTGCCTTCGAGTTGAAGCGCGCCCGCGAGGACGGGCGGTTCGAGGACGAGGGTTGGCGGCTCCGGAAGGACGGCACGCGGTTCTGGGCCAACGTCGTGATCACCGCGCTGTACGAGCCGGACGGAAGCCTCCGGGGCTACGCCAAGGTGACGCGGGACCTCACCGAGCGACGGGAGGTGGAGGAGACCCGTCGCCGGCTCGCAGCGGAGGAGGCCGCGCGCCGTGAGGCCCAGCAGCGCAGCGAGGAGCTCGCCCAGCTCAACGATCAGCTCCAGCAGCAGGCGACCGAGCTGGAGGAGCAGGCCGCGGAGATGGAAGCGCTGATGGAGAGGCTGGAGGAGTCCAACGAGGATCTCCAGGTCGCCCTCGAGCGCGCGACCGCGTCGCGAGACGAGGCCGACCGAGCGGCGCGCGCGACCGCGATCGCCTATCGCGAGCTCGACCGGTTCGCGTACGTGGCGTCCCACGACCTCAAGGCGCCGCTCCGGGGGATCTCCAATCTGGCGCAGTGGATCCGGGACGACCTCGGGGACGACCTCCCCGCGGAGTCCCGCGAGCACATGCGGCTCCTCATGGTCCGGGTCCACCGCATGGAGGCGCTCATCGACGGCATCCTGGCCTACTCCCGGGTCGGTCGGATGCGGAACGCCCCCGAGCCCCTCGACACCGGCGCGGTGCTGGCCGACGTGATCCAGTTGCTGTCTCCGCCGCCGGACGTCACGATCCGGATCGCGGACGACATGCCCGGCGTCGTCGCGGATCCGGTGGCGCTCCAGCAGGTATTCCTGAACCTGATCGGGAACGCCGTGAAGCACGGCACCGCGCATCGTCCCGATGTGGAGGTGCGCGTGGAGTGGGCCGACGCCGGGGATGCGTGGGAGTTCTCCGTGGTGGACACCGGCCCGGGCATCGCGGCAGAGTACCACGAGCGGATCTGGGAGGTGTTCCAGACGCTCGCGCCCCGGGACCAGGTGGAGGGCACCGGCATCGGGCTGTCCGTCGTCCGGAAGATCCTGGAAGCGCACGGTGGACGAGCATGGCTCGAATCCGCGCCCGGCCAGGGGGCGGCCTTCGGCTTCTCGTGGCCGAAGGTTTCTGAAAGGGGATGAAATGGAGCCGCACTTGATCAACGTGCTTCTCGTCGAGGATGACGAGGTGGACGTGATGAACGTCCAGCGGGCGTTCCGCAAGAACAACATCCTGAACCCGCTCTTCGTCGCCCGGGACGGTGTCGAGGCGCTCTCGATGCTGCGGGACGGAGCCGTGCCCTCGACGCGGCGCCTGGTCCTGCTCGACCTCAGCATGCCGCGCATGAACGGCATCGAGTTCCTGCAGGAACTCCGGCGCGACCCCGCGCTCGCCGCCACGCCGGTCGTCGTCCTCACCACGTCCGCGGCCGATCGCGACCGCACCGACGCGTACGACCTCAACGTCGCGGGGTATCTCGTGAAACCCGTCACCTTCGTGGAGTTCAGCGAGCTGATGGCCGCCCTCAACCGGTACTGGTCCCTGGTGGAGATGCCATGAGCCTCGCGTCCGCTCCTATCCGCGGAATCGACCTCACGGAGGTCGGAAGCGTGCGGCTCCTGGTCGTCGACGACGAGCAGACGGACCTCCTCGCGGTCCGCCGTGCCTTCGCCCAGGGCCCGATCCCGGCCGAGATCGACGAAGCGACCTCGGCCGCCGAGGCCATGGAGCGCGTGGCGAGCACGGCCTACGACTGCATCCTGCTCGACTATTATCTCCCCGGCGTCGAGGGGCTCGCGCTCCTGGAGGAGGTCCGCGGCGCCGCTACGGGATCGCCCCCGATCGTCATCTTCACCGGCCGGGGCGACGAGGACGTGGCCGTCGAGCTCATGAAGGCGGGCGTGGCCGACTACCTCCCCAAGGCGTCGCTCACGGCCGAGCGGCTCGCCGCCAGCGTGCGCCACGCGCTCGAGATCGCCCGTGCCGGGGCGGCGCGCGCGGCCGCGGAGCGGGACCTGCGGGAGAGCCGCGAGCGACTCCGCGCGGCCCTCGACGCCGCCGGTGCCGGGACCTTCCACTGGAGCGTGGACGACGACGCGCTCGACTGGGACGACCATGCCCGGGCGCTGCTCGGGCTCGCGGCCGGGGTGCAGGCCACGACCCTGCAGGACTTCCTGGCGCTGATCGACCCGCGGGACCGCGACCGGGTCGCCCGGTCGTGGCGCGCGGCGGCGGACGGCGGCGCCGAGCTGCGGGAGGAGTTCCGGCTCTTCTCGACGGAAGACGGCGGGGCCGACCGGTGGCTCCAGCAACGGGCGCGCGTGCGGCGGGCGAGGGACGGAGCGCCCCGCCGCCTCGTGGGCGCCGTCACGGACGTCACGGAGGAGAAGCGCCGTGTGGCGCAGCTCCAGAAGGCGGTCCGCGCGCGGGACGAGGTGCTGTCGATCGTGTCCCACGATCTACGCAATCCCGTGAGCACGATCCACATGGTGGCGTCCCTGCTCAGCGAGGTCGAGCTCGGACCCGAGGAGCGCGAGAAGCAGTTCGAGGTCCTGCGCCGCGTGGCCGGCGAGATGATGCGGCTCATCGACGACCTGCTCGACCTGAGCAAGGCCGAGTCGGGACACCTCGCCATCGCGCCCGCCTCCGAGGAGGTCCGGGAGCTCGTGCGGGCCGCGGTCGACGCGTTCGAGCTCCACGCGGCCGACGTCGGGATCGCGCTCCGTTCGGAGGTGGAGCCCGGGCTGCCTCCGGTCTACGCCGATCGCCACCGCGTCCGGCAGGTGCTCGCGAACCTCCTCGACAACGCGCTCAAGTTCACGCCGCGCGGCGGCAGGATCGCCGTCCGCGCCGAGCGGGACGAGGACGCCGTGTGCATCGTCGTCGAGGACACCGGGCCGGGCATCCCCGCCGAGGATCGGGAGCGGGTCTTCGACCGCTTCTGGCAGGCGCGACACACCGGGCACGCCGGCGCCGGGCTCGGGCTGGCGATCGCCCGGTCCATCGTCGAGGAGCACGGGGGGCGCATCTGGGTCGACGGGGCGGAGGGCGCGGGCACGCGGTTCTGCTTCACCCTTCCGGTCCTCGCCGGGGAG
>CAZOYA010000001.1:9279-65999 GCA_964583815.1 uncultured Gemmatimonadaceae bacterium
GGCGGAGGGCGCGGGCACGCGGTTCTGCTTCACCCTTCCGGTCCTCGCCGGGGAGCGGCGCGCGGACGCCTCCGGTCCGCCGGAGGACTCCTCCTGACGGTGCCGGGGCAGGCCGTGCGCCTGCAAGGATCGCCGCCGGGGCACGCGCCCGACGAGGAATCGCTGGGCTCGCGCCTCCAGGCCCTGCTCCCCGATATCCTGACCGTCATCCGCGACCACACCGGACGCGATTTCTCCGACTACCGGGTCACGACGGTCCTCCGCCGCCTCCGGCGCCGCATGCGCGTGTTGGGTGAAGCGGATCCCGACGGCTACCTCGGTCGTCTCCTGGCCAGCCCCGCGGAGACACGCACGCTGGCGGACGAGCTCCTCATCACGGTCAGCGGCTTCTTCCGCGACCCCTCGATCTGGCGGGAGCTCGAGCGTAGGGTGTTACCGGGACTCCTGGACCGGGCCCGTGCCCGCGGGTGCTTCCGGGTCTGGTCCGCAGGGTGTGCATCGGGAGAGGAGGTGTATTCCGTGGCCATGACGATCCTCGACGCGGTCCGGCCGGGAGAGGACCTCCGGGTGGAGATCCTCGCCACCGATCTCCACGAGGGCGCGCTCCGCCGTGCCGCCGCGGGGCGCTACCGCGCCGACATCGCCGATTCGATGTCCGCCGACCGGCTCGCCGGCTACTTCCGATCGGAGGAGACCGGCTTCCGCGTCGCGAGCGCCCTGCGGCCCGCGATCACGTTCCGGCGGCACGACCTGGTCCACGATCCCGCACCCCGGCCTTTCGACCTGATCCTGTGCCGGAACGTCCTGATCTATCTCCAGCGCGGCGCGCAGCGAGGGGTGGTCCGAAGGCTGCACGAGGCGCTCGTCTCCGGGGGGGTCCTCATGCTCGGGCGCTCCGAGACGGTCTGGGACGAGGGTCTCTTCCTGGCGGATCACCGCCGCCAGCGCCTGTTCCCGAAGCGTGCCGGCGCCACGTGGGGAGGTACGGCGTGAGGCCGCGGGTGGCCGGTCCGGAGCGCCGCAGCCCGGCGGACACGTTCCGTCGCGTCGTCGGCCCGCGGGTCCGGCGGGGGACGGGCGCGGCCGCCGTCGCGCTCCTGCTCGCCTGCGGGTCCGACGGGCCGACCGGGACCGGGAAGCTCGACGTGCGGTCCCCCGGGACGCTGGTCCTCCAACCGGCGGAGGTCACCCTCGACTCGGTCGGAGCGACGGTCCGGATGGAGGTGACCCTGCTGGACGAGCGCGGGGACGAGATGGATTTCAATCCCGGATCGCTCGTGTGGTCGTCGTCACCCACCGCGGTGGCCACGGTCTCGCCGATGGGGCTTGTGACGGCCCGGGGCCACGGGACGGCGACGGTCACGGCCAGCATGGACGATCCCGGTTCCGCGACGAGGGACATCGAGGGGGATGCCTCCGTCACGGTGCCGGAGCCGGCGGAGCCGTAGGGGTCCCGAAGGCGGGAGCCCCGCCGCCCTCGCGCGTCAGCCGCCTCGCGCCGGCGCGTCCTCCCGCAACCGCAGCAGGAACCGCCCCACGCGGACCTGCAGCGGGTAGGCCTCGGAGAGCGCCGCGGCGAGATCGGCGGGCATCGACGAGAAGAACGGCCGCGTGTTGACGACGATCAGGTCGACCTCGTGCTCCTCGAGCGCGGCGAGCGTCCGTTCCGTGCGCGTCGCCGGGTCCTCGAACACCTCGAAGAGCGTGCGCGTGGGGTTCTCGAGCCCGGCGAGGAACGACACCTCCGGCGCGTCGGGGGTGGCGTAGAGGTACGGTCCGTCGGTCAGGGCGTGGATCGCCTCGACCAGCTCCGCGTACTCGCGCGCCTCCGCGAGCGGGATGACGATGCGTCCGCGCTCGAGGGGCAGGGGTGCCTCGGGCGGGGGCGGGAGCGGGCTGAACAGCCCACCGCGGTTCGGGCCGATCACGAGGAACACCGCGTAGGCCAGCCCGACCGCGCCGTACAGGGGAGCTCCCCGCACGGCCCGCCCGGCCTCCCGCAGCCGCGCGGCGGCGAGCGCGACCACCCCGCCGAGCGCGAGCACCGCCAGGGGCGCCACGTTCGTGAAGTAGGTGGGGCCCGCGAACGGATAGCGGATGAGGTGGATCATCGTCACGACCCAGAGCGTGCCGAGCAGCGGGAGCCCGCGCGTCCGCGACGCGGGTCCGGCGGCCCCCAGCACCGCCGTGCCGGCCGCCGCGCCCACCGGGACCGCGAGCAGCATGGAGCTGAAGAGCCCCACGAACACCGGACCGTCCATCCGGTGGAGCAGCGCGCCCATGGTCCCGAGGGCGGCGAGCCCGACCGCGAGCGAGGCGGCGCGCCCCAGGAAGAGCGACGCGACGAGCAGCGCGGACGGCACGAGCACGGTTCCCGTGGTGGCGAGATCGGGCACGGGGATCGCGACGTCCGCGAGGCGCTGGACGGGCAGCACGAAGAGTCCGCGAACCAGGTCCGGGAGGGCGTCCTGGAGTGCGTACCACCCGAGGAAGGGAAGGACGGGCGCCAGCACCCCGAGCACGACGAGGGCCCACCCCCGCACCACCCTCCGCACCGTCTCGGGTCCCCCGCTCGTGCCGCTTGTGAAGGCGTCCCGGACGAGCAGGCCTCCGACGAGCGCCGTCGGGAGCACGTAGTTCACGAGCGTCGCCAGGCCCATCTGCGAGCGGACGAGGAGGACCTCCATGAGGACCAGGAGCGTCACGGCCCCGGTCGCGAACGCGCGTGCGAGGCCGGTCCCGCGGGCGCTTCCCGCCGGCGCGCGCGCCGGCGCGCCGCTCCCGTCCTGCCCGTCGGGCGCGCCCGTGCGCCCGACCTCCACGTGCAGGACGAAGAAGAGGAGGCCGGCCACGAGGTAGAGCCCCGTGAGCTTGGCGAGGATGGAGAGGCCTGCCAGCGCGCCGGCGGCCACCAGCGCGCCCGCCTCGTTCCGGTCGAGCCAGCGCAGCGCCGCCCACAGCGCCCAGGTCGCGAAGAACAGGTTGAACCACGACGGCATCGCGGCCGGGTAGTTCGGCGGCCCGGCCACGAAGGCGAGCGCCGTGAGCGCGGAGGCGGCGACGGGGGAGCGGGTGAGGCGGTGGGCGACCGACCAGAGCGCCGGGATCCACAGCGCGACCGCGATCAGCATGACGATCCGGGGCACGAGGAGGTGCACGCCCAGGACCTGCATGGCGCCTGCGTTCAGGTAGTCGAGGAGCCCCGTGTACATCGCGTCGAAGTCACGATGAGGCACATGCCCCTGCAGCACCCGCCACGCCGACTGGCCCAGCGTCCCCTCGTCGAAGGGAATCCACCGTCGATCGAAGAGCGAGAGCCAGTACGCGAGCGTCCCGGCCCAGGTGGCGAACGCCCATCGGCGAGCCGCCTGCCGCCGAACGGGAGGGGGCTGCTCGGGGCGGGGCTCGCCGGCGCGGAACGCCACGACGCTCGGAAGGCGATCGGTCGCGAGGGGCATCGGGGCGTCTCCGGGGCTCGAGCGGCCGGCGCATCCGGCGGCGGGGCAGGGCGGGTGGCGGGAGTCTGGATCCGACGGGTCCCGGGGGCAAGCGGCGCTTTCCGCCCCGGCCGCGTTGACGCCTCGGGTCCGCCTCGTCTAGGTTCGGCACAGGAAGGGGAGTAGCCCACCGAACGATTTTCGGCGGGCGGATCGTCAAGACTGCGGGGTGCGCGGCGTGTGCCGCCCCTCCGCACGGTCCGCCCGGGATCCGCGGCACCGGCCACGTCGGCGCGCGGGTCAAGGCGAGACCTTCGTACCGGGTCGGCGGGAACGGATCCTGCCCAGGACCCTGGACGGAGGTCTCGCCTTTTTTTTTACGACACGGTTCCGGTCCCGGTGCGGCCGGAAGCTCGACGCGAGGCGTGATGACACAGATCTGGCTCTGGCTGGGCTTCGGAATATTCGTCGCGGGGATGCTGGCGGTCGACCTGGGCGTGGTGAACCGCAAGGCGCACGTCATCTCCCTTCGCGAGGCGGCCCGGTGGACGGCGGTGGTCGTGGCCTGCGCCGCCGTCTTCAACGCCTGGATCTTTCTCAGCCGGGGCACCGACGCCGGACTGGCCTTCACGACCGGCTACCTGATCGAGCTCGCGCTGTCGGTCGACAATATCTTCGTCTTCCTGCTGATCTTCAGCTACTTCCAGGTCCCCGCCGCCTATCAGCACCGGGTGCTCTTCTGGGGCATCTTCGGGGCGCTGGTCATGCGGGGCGGCATGATCGCGCTGGGCTGGCTCCTGCTGGAGCGCTTCCACTGGATCATCTACGTCTTCGGGGCCTTCCTGGTGTTCACGGGCGTCCGGATGGCGACGCACGACGAGATCGACATCGAGCCCCAGTCGAATCCGATCCTGAAGCTGATCCGACGCTTCATGCCGGTCACGCCCGACTACGAGGGCCAGCGCTTCTTCGTGCGGAAGGACGTGGGGGGCACGCGCCGCTTCCTGGCGACACCGCTGCTCGTCGTGCTCGTGATGGTCGAGACCACGGACCTCGTCTTCGCGGTGGACTCGATCCCGGCGATCTTCGCGATCACGACCGACCCGTTCCTGGTGTTCACGTCGAACGTGTTCGCCATCCTCGGGCTCCGCTCGATGTACTTCCTCCTCGCCGGCATCATCGAGAAGTTCCACTACCTGAAGCTCGGCCTGGCGGCGGTGCTCACCTTCGTGGGCACCAAGATGCTGATCACCTACTTCGACGTGCACGTGCCGGTCGCGATCTCGCTCGGAACGGTGGCCGTCATCCTCGGCATCTCCGTCGGCGCCTCGCTCGCCTTCCCGCGCGCGGAAGAGCCGGACGCTTCGGTCGAGCCCGAGCCGGGGCTCCCGCACCGACCCCGGGGCTGACCGCCGAAGCAATGGCGCGGAAGCGCCCTCCGGCTTACCGTGCTGCCGGTCGCGGCCGTCGAGCGCCGCACTCTCCGTTCTCAAAAACGATGAAGGCAACGCATGACGACTACCGAGCGGACGATCGATAGCACGCCGTCCCCCGCGCCCGGCAGAATGAGTTTCCTGAAGCTCGCGGGGCCGGGGCTCATCGTGGCTGCCACCGGAATCGGGTCCGGAGACGTGGTCGCCGGCACGGTGGCCGGCGGCAACTACGGCGTGGTGCTGCTCTGGGCCATCCTCATTGGCGCCCTGTTCAAGTACGTGCTGACCGAGGGGATCGCGCGCTGGCAGCTCGCGACCGGGACGACCGTCCTCGAGGGGTGGGGCGAGGTGCTGCCCTCCTGGGTCAAGTACGGCTTCGGCCTCTACCTGGTCGTCTGGACGGTCGCCGTGACCGCGGCGCTCACGCAGGCGACGGGGCTCGGACTCACGACGCTCACCGGCGGCGCGATCCCGCTGGGGTGGGCGGCGATCCTGCACAGCCTGACGGGCGCCGCGTTCGTGCTGCTCGGCGGGTACGGCGGCTTCGAGAAGGTCATGAAGGTGCTCGTGGGCATCATGGGCTTCTCGATCCTCACCTGCGCCGTCCTCACGTTCAGCGACCCGATCGGCGTGACGAAGGGCCTCCTCATTCCCGCCGTGCCGTCCGGCTCGGTGATGTACGTCCTGTCCCTCATCGGGGGGATCGGCGGCACGATCACGATTCTCTCCTACAACTACTGGATGAAGGAGGAGGGGCTGGAGGGGGCGGACAAGCTCGGCTACGTGCGGGGCGACGTGGGCGTCGCCTACACCTTCACGGCGCTCTTCGGCGTCGCGATCGCCCTCATCGCGAACCAGGCCTTCTTCCGGACCGGAACCCCGGTCACGGGCGCCGACGCGGTGACGGGCATGGCGAACATGCTGGGCGAGATCCTCGGGCCGTTCGGGTACTGGGCCTACGCGCTCGGCTTCTGGGCGGCCGTCTCGGCCGCGCTCCTCGGCGTGTGGCAGAGCATCCCCTACATGTACGCGGACATCTACGGCATCCTCAGGAAGCTCCCGCCCGAGGAGCGCGAGGAGGTGACCCGCGTCACCAGCACGCCGTACCGGCTGGGGCTCATGGCCGTGACGCTGATCCCGATTCCGTTCGCCTTCAGCGGCCGGCCGATCGGGATCGTCATCATCTACACGGTCGTCGGCAGCTTCTTCATCCCGTTCCTGGCCACCACGCTCCTCTACCTCAACAACCGGATCGAGTGGAAGAGCGACGTCCCGCGGAACGGCTGGCTGTCGAACCTCCTCCTCGTGTTGATCCTGGCGGTCTTCGTGATCGTCGGCGCGCGGGAGCTCCTCGACGCGCTCGCGTAGATCCGCCGAGGCTTTCGCGTCCTGCGGCCGGGGACGGACCACGGTGTCCGTCCCCGGCTTTCGCTTTCAGGTCTCCGAGCGCCGGCCGCTTGACTAATTCATAAGTCATCGCTTATATGTGTGCATGCAGAGCGAGGTCGGGGTCGAGGACAGGATCTTCCGGGCGCTGGCGGACCCCAGCCGCCGGGCGATCTTCGAGTCCCTCACCCGGGGTGAGGCCTCCGTCGGGGATCTCACGGCGCGCTTCGACATCTCGCAGCCCGCGATCTCGCAGCACCTGGCGGCGCTGAAGGACGCGGGGCTCGTGCGCGGGCGCCGCGAGGGTCGCCGCGTCTTCTACCGCGTGGAGCCTCGGGGGATGGAGCCGCTGGTCGACTGGGTCGCGCACTACCGCGCCTTCTGGACCGAGCGCGTGGGCCGCCTCGAGCGCCTGCTGGACAGGATGGAGGAATGAAGCCCCTCGATACGACCGCGCCGTCCCAGAGCGAGTCGCTCGCGTTCCGCCTCGACCTTCCGCACGCACCGGCGAGGGTGTGGCGCGCTCTCACGGATCCCGAGCTGCTGTCGGAGTGGCTCCTGCCCGTCGTGGGGCTCGAGCTCGAGCCGGGTTCGGACTTCACCCTGCAGGCGCCGCCGCAACCCGGCTGGGACGGCACGGTCCAATGCCGGCTTCTCGAGATCGAGCCCGGGCGGAGGCTCCGCTACGC
Organism: uncultured Gemmatimonadaceae bacterium; assembly: GCA_964583815.1. Taxonomy (GTDB): domain Bacteria; phylum Gemmatimonadota; class Gemmatimonadetes; order Longimicrobiales; family Gaopeijiaceae; genus JAWLHJ01. The sequence continues at coordinate 16,225 of CAZOYA010000001.1, forward strand.
GTGGGTCGTCGGGGAGCTGGACACGGTCGTGACGTTCACGCTCGAGCCCGTCGCCGGGGGCACGCGTCTCACGATCGTGCAGTCCGGCTTCCGGCCCGATCAGAAGCGCAACTTCGGCGGCGCGCGCTACGGCTGGAGGATGATGGGCGAGCGGCTCTTCGCGTTGCTCGACCGCACCTCGTGAGCCGCCGGAAACCCCCGAGCGACACCCCCACGCTTCCCCCGCAGGAGGTCCCATGAGCTGGAGCCGGTCCATTCGACAGATCCACCGCTGGACGTCCGCGGTCTTCGTGGTGGTCGTCGTGCTCGTGACGATCGCGAGCGCGCGAGGCGAGGAGCCCGCCGAGTGGGTCTATCTCACCCCGCTCGCTCCGCTCGCCGTGCTCGCGCTCACGGGCGTGTACCTGTTCGTGCTGCCCTGGGCGCGCCGCCGGCGCGGCGGGGGCGGGACGGACTGACGGACGGCCGAGCCCCACGCGAGGGCGACCGACGCACGACGGCCCCTCGGCGGGCGGGTGGTTGCCTTTCCCGCCGCGACGTCCCATGGTGCGAGAGCGCGGCAGTCGTGGGAGCGCCCGCCGCGCGCCGCCTTTCGCTCGAGGAGCGAGATGGGGACGGATCGACCGGAACGCATCCGTGCGACGGATCGGGTCGCGAGGCTCGTCGCGACCACGCTCCTCTGCGGGATCCCCTCGGCCTGCGTGGACAGCACCGGTCCGCCGCATCCCCTGATCGAGGAGACCGAGTTCGCCGACGAGCTCGGCATCGACCTGGCCCGCATGGAGCGCCGGGACGGCGGCCTGTACGTCGAGGAGCTCGTGGCGGGGACCGGCGAGGAGCTCGTGAGCCGCCGGCGGGTCCGGGTGAACTACGACCTCTACGTTCCCGACGGGCGGCTCGCGTTGCGGCGGGAGGGCGCGGTGTTCATCCTGGGTTGCCGCCAGGTGATCGACGGGCTCGAGGCGGGCGTATACGGCATGCGCGTCGGAGGGAAGCGCCGGCTGGTGGTTCCGCCGCGGATGGGATACGGAGATCACGAGCCGTTCGGCGTCGACCTGCCGCCGCACTCGATCCTCGTCTACGTCGTGGAGGCGGTCCGGGCCTCCCGGCAGGACACGTGTCGGCTGTGACCGCGCGCTTCGTCCCGCAAGGCCACGGCCGGAAGCTCGGGCGGGTCGCCGGCTGCGTGCTCCTGCTCTTCGCCTGGACGGCCCCGGACGCCGAGGGACAGGTCGCCGTCTCGCTGACGGGCGGCTTCGCCGGCTTCACCGGACGGGACTTCTCCGGCACTCCCGCCGGTCCCACGATCGGCGGCGCGGTCCACCTGCGGTTCGCCGAGCTGGACGGCGTCGAGGCGGCGCTCGGCGTCGACCACGCGCACTACGGCGGGCACGGCTTCATCGGTGCCACCCGGCAGATCGACTACTGGGCCTCCATCGGGCGCACGGTACACGCGGGCCGGGCGGACCTCCTGGTCGGCGCCCGCATGGGGTACAGCACGCGGGCCCTCTCCGTCGTGGACGAGCCGGCGGCGACCGACGGCTTCCTCGTCGGGCCGAGCGCCACTCTCCGGATCCCGGCGCCGCTCGGAGCCGCGGTGGCCGTCGGGCTCGAGGTGGCGTACCACACGTACGAGGAGCTGATCCTCTACGCTTCGCGCGAGTACGGCACGGACCAGGACGGGCTCCGCCTGATGGTCCGCGCGGGGGTGTTCGTGCCGATCCTCGGCGGGCCGGAGCCGGAGAGCGCGCCGCCGCGCTGGTGAGCGGCACGTCGGGGAGCCGTCCCCGACCTCCTCACTCCGCGTGGACCACGCCCGGCCCGCCGCGCTTCCCCGACGCGGGCCTTCCCTGGCGGAAGAGCAGCAGGAGCGGAAGGGACATCACGAGCACGGCCCCGCTCAGCAGGAACAGCTTGTTGAACGCGATGATGTTGGCCTGCGCCATGATCCGCCCGTCCAGCGCCTGCAGCGCGGCCCGGTTCGCGGTCAGGGGGTCCATGCCCTCCGCCATCATCCCCCGGGCGAGCGTGGTCAGCTCGGTGCGCGCCACCGGTGCGTAGGCGGAGACGCGGGAGGCGAGGAGGTCGTGCTCCTGGCCCACGAAGCGCGTCAGGAGCGAGGCGATCGCCGCGATGCTGAACGAGCCGCCGAGCTGACGGAAGAAGTTGTTGAGGCCGGTGGCCTGACCCAGGTCGCCGGGCCCGATCTGCATGAGGGTGAGGTTCGTCAGGGGCACGAAGATCAGCCCGAGCCCGAACCCCCTCCAGATCAGCGGCCAGAAGAGGTCGTGCGCGCCGGTCGCGGACGTCATCGTGGAGAGGCCCAGCATCCCGTATCCGAACAACACGGTCCCGATCACGATCAGGAGGCGGTTGTCCACCGCGGAGCTCAGCCGGCCGACCAGCGCCATGGAGACGGCGGACGCGACAGCGCCCGGAAGGATGATGAGGCCGGTCTGCCACGCGGTCATCCGGAGCGTGCCCTGCAGGAAGATCGGCAGGATGAACACGGAGCCGAAGAGACCCGCCCCGAGGACCACCCCCATGACCGAGCCGGCGGTGAACTGGGGCTGTCCGAGGAGCCTCAGGTTCACCACCGGCTCGTCCGTGCGCAGCTCGTGGACGACGAACAGCAGGGCGGAAAGCACCGAGACCACCGCCAGGGCCGACACGAGGCCCGAGTCGAACCAGTCGAGCCGTTCTCCGCGCTCCAGCACGAGCTGCACGCTCGCGACTGCCGTCGCCAGCAGGGCGATCCCGATCCCGTCGATGCGGCGCGTGCGCTTCAGGTCCGCCCGGTCGTGCACGTACGCCGCGATCATGGCCACGGCGACGGCGCCCACCGGGATGTTGATGAAGAAGATCCACGGCCAGGAGTAGCGGTCCGTCAGCCACCCGCCGAGCGTGGGCCCCAGCGTGGGGCCGACCATCACGCCCACGCCGAAGAAGGCCATCCCCATCCCCACCTCCTCCGGCGGGAACGACTCCCAGAGGATCGCCTGCGACGTGGCGATGAGGGCGCCCCCTCCGAGCCCCTGGACCACCCGCCACACCACGAGCTGCGTAAGCGAGCTCGAGAGGCCGCAGAACAGCGACGCGATCGTGAAGATCACGATCGAGGCGAGGAAGTAGCGCTTGCGGCCGAAGAAGCCGGCCAGCCAGCCCGTGAGGGGGATGACGATCGCGGCCGCGATGATGTAGCCGGTGGAGACCCAGGAGACCTCCTCCACCGTCGCGCCCAGGTTCCCCATCATGTGCGGGATCGCCACGTTCACGATGGACGTGTCGATGACCTGCATCATGGAGGCGAGCGCGACCGCGGCCGCGATCAGGTAGCGGTGCCGGTAGACGCGCTCCTCGGGCGTCTCGTCCCGGTGGGCGGCGGTCATGGGGCGACGGTCATGGGACGGAAAGGCCGGGCGGCAGGCTCAACGGACCTCGATGTGCACGACGACGGACATGCCCGGCTTGAGCGGCCGCTCCGGGCCGCAGGCCTCCAGCACGGCGACGCGCACCGGAATGAGCTGCACGACCTTGGTGAAGTTCCCGGTCGCGTTGTCGGGCGCCAACAGCGCGAACTTCGAGCCGGTCGCGGGGCTCAGGCTCTCCACGCGCCCCTTCGCGATGCAGCCCGGGTAGCCGTCCACCTCGATCTCGACGTTCTGGCCCTCGCGGACCTCGCCGATCTCCGTCTCCTTGAGATTGGCCGTTACCCAGACGGCGGAGTCCCCGACGACCGCGGCCAGGGGCTGTCCCGGCTGGATGAGCTGCCCGACCTCCACACTGCTCCGTGCGACCACGCCGCCGATGGGCGCCACCACGCGCGCGCGGCTCAGGTCCAGGCGCGCCGCCTCGACGGCGGCCTCCGCTCGCGCGAGGCGGGCCTCGGCCGCGCGGAGGGCGGCGCGCGCGGCGACCTCCCCGGAGCGCGAGGCCGCGACCTCGCGCTCCACCGCGATCACCTCGGCATCCGCCGCGCTCGCGGCCGAACGGGCGGCGTCGAGCTGCTGCTGGGAGACGATGCTGTGGGCGGCGAGCTCCTCGGCGCGCGCGAGATCGTTCGCCGTGCGCTCCCGGTGGGCGCGCGCCGAAGCGAGACGCGCTTCGAGCGCGTGCCGACGCTCGCCCGCGGCGGTCAGCTCGGCCCCGACCTGCCCCGCGACGCCTTCCCCGCCGACGGCCGCGCGCGCCGCGGCCAGGTCCGCCAGCGCCTGCTCGAGCGCCACCGCGAGATCGGCGTCGTCGATGACCAGCACGGTCTCGCCCCGGTGGACGCGGACGTTGTCCTCGAGCAGGACCTCCGCCACGTAGCCCCCCGTCTTCGCGAGGATCGGAACGATGTCTCCGTCCACGCTCGCGTTGTCCGTCGAGACGTGGGTCGCGGCATATCTCCAGCGGTCGATCGCCCAGACCGAGCTCGCCGCGAGCAGGGTCGCGCCGATGACCAGGAGGACGACGCGCCGGACGCGGCCGCCGCGGGGCAGGGGACGCCCGGGTCCGGCCGCGGGTGCGTCTGTGTCCACTCTTTCCTCTCGTGTTGGATGTTCTCCGGAGGGGAGTCCGGATCCTTCTCTGCTCATGGAAGCTCGACCACCCGGCCCGTGACCGCGGCCAGATCCAGGCGCGCCTCGCGGGCCGCCAGGAGCGCGTCCAGCCGTGCGGTGCGGGCGTCGTTCAGGCGGAGCGCCGCCTCGACGACGTCGGCCGTGCCGGCCACACCGGCGGCGACGCGCTCCTGCTCCTGGGCCAGCTCCATCTCGGCGAGGCGCAGCCACTCCTCGGCGGCCGCCACCTGCTCGTCGACCGCGCCCAGGGTCTGGAGCGCCTCGCGCACCTCGTAGACGACGTCTTCCCGGACCTCGGCCAGGCGGTAGTCGAGCTCGTGGATCCGTGCCCGCTCCTGCTGCGCCTCGGCCGAGCGCTCGAAGCCGTCGAACACCGGCACCTCGACGCTCAGATTCCACGTGTAGGTGTGGAGCAGGTGGCTGAAGCGTCCCCCGTACGCGCCGTCGTCGAAGGACAGCGCGAGGCGGGGCAGGCGGTCGGCGTGGACCGCGGACAGGGCTTCCGAGGCGGCGGCCCGGTGACCCCGCAGCGCCACGAGCTCGGGGCGCCGGGCGAGCGCGGCCTCCGTGGCTTCCTCCTCCGGGGGCGCCTCGCCGTGCATCGGCTCGTCGAGGCTCTCGACGAGCTCGAGCCCGGCGCCTTCGGGGAGGCGCAGGGCCCGGCGCAGGGCGAGGTCGGACAGAGCGGACCGGTGGCGGGCGGTCAGGAGCTGCGCGCGCACGGTCGCGACCTGCGCCTCGGCGCGCGTCACGTCGATCGCTACGGCGGTGCCCGCGTCCACCTGCGTCTCCGCGATCCGCACCAGCTCGAGCGCCAGCTCGAGATCGGCCTCCCGCGCCGCCACCTCGGCGCGCGCACGAAGGCTTTCCAGGTACGCACGACCGGCCCGGTGGGCCGCCGCCGCGGAGACCGCACCGACCTCGCTGCGCACCGCGGTCGCGGCCGCCCGGGCGGAGCGTCGGCGTCCGAGCGCGCCCGGATCGAGGAGCGGCACCTCGAGGCGCACGCGCACGTCCGCCCCGTGCACGGGACCGACCACCTCGCCGGCCGGATCGAAGAGAGGCTCCTGGCCGGGCGGGGTCGGAAACTCGAGGCCGAAGGAGGCCGTGTTGAAGGTGCGGGCGCCCCAGCTCAGGCCCGCGCTGAGCGACGGCAGGAGCTCCGCCGTGGCGCCCCGGGCGCGCGCGTCGGCTCCGTCCGCGCGGGCGCGCGCCTCCAGCACGGGGGCGGCCCGGTCGGCGGCCAGCCGCACGGCGTCTCCCAGCGTCAGTCGGTACACCTCCGGCTCCTGCGCGCCGGCGCCCGTGGGAACGGCGGCGAGGAGCGCGAGCGCGAGCATCGCGAGGAGGGGCGCGCGACGGCTCGCGGGTGAGGCCTCGCCCTGCCGCGTGGTCCGTGCGGCGGTCCGTGCGCGCGCGGACGAGCGCCCGCCGGTGACGGCCTTCATGAGGGTCGATCCCCGGAGGGCGCGGTGCGCACCACGATGCTGCGGAACAGGAAATCCTTCACTTCTTCCAGGAGGGTCACGTCCGGTCGATGGTCCAGGTGGGGGAAGAGGTCCGGGTGACTGGCCCAGATCGCGTGTTGCACGAGGAGTCCGACGATCATCCGTCCCGTGACGGTCGGGTCCGCGTCGCGGAACCGTCCGGCGCGCACGCCCTCCTCGATGATCGCGGACACGAGCTCGATCACCCTACCCGAGACCTCCTCGGCGTAGAACCGCGTGAGGTCGGGAAAGCGGTGCAGCTCCGCCATGAGGAGGCGATAGAAGCGCGGGAACGACGCCCGCCTCAGATGCGCCCAGTAGGCGTCGACGAAGCGACCGAGGCGCTCCTCCGGCTCACCCCGGCCCGCCGCCGAGGACAGGCCGGTGAGGGTGCGGGCCACCCGGTCCCGGACGGCCTCGCGGAACAGCTCCTCCTTGCCCGGGAAATACCGATAGACCGTGCCCTTCGAGACCCCCGCGCGCGCGGCGATGTCGTCGACGCGCGCCCCGGCGAGGCCGTGCTCCGCGAACACCTCGAGGGCCGCCGAGAGGATCTCGTCCGGGCGCTCGTCGGGTCGACGTCGCCAACGGGGCTCGGACGGATCGGTCGTGCTCACGGATGCTCGGACGGGACGGACGGACCGGAGGTGGAGGTAACTGACCAGTCGGTAACTTAAAATCCGTCCGGGCGCCCCTGGGAGGGGGGCACCCACGAATCTCGAACGGAGCGCCGGCGGGCTTCAGCCGCCCCACCCGCCGATCGACAGCCGCACGTAGAACCCCTGGAGGTTCATGTCCGGGCCGCCGGCGACCGTGTTGATGCCGTCGAGCCGCCACGACGTGTCCGCCGGCGAGAAGGTGTAGCCGCCCTGGAGCCCGAGGAGCAGCCCGCCCCCGTCGTCTTCCTCGTCGTCGTCCCGGTCCCGGCGGCCCCGGTCCCCGTCGCCGTCGGTGGTCGCGAACTCGGGGCGGTAGAACACGGCCACCGAGGCGTCCATGAGGAAGGCCCCGGCCGAGAGATGGGCGCTCCGGGCGGGGTCGAGGAGCACGTCGCCGAACGTCGGCGCGCTGCGCTCGATGAGCGAGAGGCTCACGCCCCCGCCGCCCAGCCCGATCATCGGGTACACGTCCACGCCCGCGATTGAGTAGGCGAGATAGCCGAGGCGGAAGAGACCGTAGCCGCCGCCGAGCCCGAGCTGGAACGTCCCGTCCGGGGTGGTCTCGGTCCCGCCGATGACGGCGTGGCCCTCCCCGCCGATGAGGAACCGACCGGACATGCCGAACCCCCCGCCGCCGAGCGTCAGGAACGAGTCGTCGAGGGCGGGATACCCGCCCGGGAGGAGGGCGGCGTTCAGCTCGTCGGTGTCGAGCACCATGAGCCCGGCCTGGAAGTAGCCTCCGCCCCGTCGCTCGGGGGCGTCGTCCTGGGCCTGGAGCGCGGCGGGAAGGGCGGCCTGGAGCAGGGCCAGGGCGAGCAGGCCGGTCGGGAGCGGTCCGGCGTGGGGCGGGGTCGGCGCGGGCATCGTGCACCTCCTGCGGCTCGGGGCGTCGGGATCGACGGGGCTCGAGCGAGCCCCGGGGGCCGGGCGGCGCTCGAGCGAGCTCCGGCCCGGCCGCGGGAAAGGCGCCGCACGATCCATGCCTCGGGACCGCCCCCGGCGCTCCCGCCCCGACGTGCCACGGACGGCGCGCGGGGGGGCGGCATGCCGCCGGCTCCGCGCGCGCGTGGCGCGGAGCCGGGCGATCACTCCTCGCGCAGCGTCGTGCCCGGATCCACGTGCAACGCGCGGCGGGCCGGCACGGCGCAGGCCGCGGCGGAGACCGCTGCGAGGAGCGCGAGCACGCCCGCGAGCGTCCGGAGATCACCGGGCTGGACCCCGTAGAGGATCCCGCCCAGCAGCCGCGTGAACCCGGGCGTGACGAGCGCGCCCAGAAGCAGCCCCCCGAGCACCAGCACCGCCGTGGTCCGCACCACGGGCACCAGGACGCGCCGCGGTGTGCCGCCCAGCGCGATCCGCACCGCGATGTCGGCGCGGCGACTCTGCACGGCGTGCGCGGTGATGCCGTAGAGGCCGATCACGGCCAACCCGAGCGCGACGAGCGAGATCGCCGACAGCAGCACGGCGAGGTGGCGCGGCTCGGCGAGGGAAGCGGTGAGGAGCCCCGCACCGGTCGCGAGGTCGCTCACCGGGGCGGTCGCGTCGAGCCGGCGGACCTCGTCCCGGATCGGAGCGACGATCGCCGCCGGATCGTCGCGGGCCCGCGCGACCACGAACGTCTCCTGGAACGTGGTCCAGGGCGCGTAGACCGTACCGCCCGTATCGCCGCCGATGCCCGCGTACGGCACTTCGCCGACGACGCCGACGACCGTCGTCCACGGACCCGAGGTCGCGCCGCCCTCGCGGAGCCTCCGCCCCACCGCGCTCCCGTCGGGGAAGAAGCGACGCGCCCACCGCTCGTCCACGACGATCACGCCCGGCGCATCGGGTCGCTCGTCGTCGCGCGTGAACAGGCGTCCCTGGAGCAGGGGGATGCCCAGGGTCTCGAAGTACGCCGCGTCCGCGGCGATCCACGCGGACACCGGCTGGTTCTCCCCCGGCGGCGCCGGGGCGTCCTCCAGGTCGAAGTTGTTGTAGTTGTACACCTCGACGGGTGGACGGCCGTCCGCGACGCCGACCGCCGCCACGCCCGGGATCGAGGCGAGGCGCTCCTCGAGCGTCCACCAGAACCGCTGTCGCTCCTCCTCGTCCGGGTACCGGCCCTCCGAGAGCGAGACCCGGAGGCTCACGAGGCTCCCGCTCTCGAAGCCGGGGTCCGCACCGACGAGATTCCGCACGCTGATCGCGAGCAGGCCCGCGCCGGCCAGGAGCGGCACGGCGATCGCGACCTGGGCGGTCACGAGCAGGTGTTGCGGGCGCCGGGCCTCCCGGCCCGCCGTGGCGGACCGCCCGCCGGATCTCAATCCCTCCACCGGGCCGGTGGGACGTCCCTGCAGGGCGGACACGAGGCCGAGGAACAGCCCGGTCGCCACCGCGAGACCCGCGACGACGGCCAGCGGACGCCCGTCGAGCGCCACCTCGTCGAGCCGGGGCAGGTACGCGCCGGCGACGGTCGGAAGGAGCGCGATGACGCCACCGGCGACGGCCCCACCCGTGAGCGCGCCGGCGGCGGCGAGCATCGTGCTCTCCCCGAGGAGGTGCGCCAGTATCCGCGACGGCGAGGCCCCCAGCGCCGCCCGCACGGACAGCTCGCGGCGGCGGGCACGGACGCGTGTCAGCAGCAGGCTCGCCGCGTTCGTCGTGGCGAGCAGGAGGAGCAGGGACACGGAGCCGGCGAGGAGGATCACCGTCGGGGCGGAGCCGCCGTTCAGCAGCTCCGACAGGGGCGCCGCCGCCCACGTGGCGCGCTCGTCCTGGTAGCTGGACTGCCAGATCGGGAAGATCCGCCGGTTGATGGCGCGGAGCTCCTGCGCCGCGAGCGCGGGGTCGACCCCGTCGGCGAGGCGACCGATCACGCGCTGGAAGAAGGGCCCGCGGCGGGTGGGCGGCTCGAGCTGCTGGGTCGTGAAGACCTGCGTGCGCCCCCCGAGCGGCCCCAGGCCGTCCGGCAGCACGCCGATCACCTCGAACGGCACGTCGTCGAGCCGCACGACACGTCCGAGCGCCTCCGCCGGATCGCCCCCGGCGATGCCGAGGCGCGTGCTCGCGAAGTCGAGCGTCACGAGCGTCGTCCCCGCCGCTCCCGGTTCGGCCTCCTCGTCCCGGGCCGTTCGGCCCGCGAGGGGCACGAGGCCGAGGAGGTCGAAGAAGCCGGGCGTGACCGACCAGACGGAGATGCGCTCCGCGCCCTCGGAGGCCACGTACGTGCGCGACGTCGTCTGGAAGGCCGCCACGCGCTCGAACGTCGTCTGCTGGTCGCGGAACGCCAGGAAATCCGCCACCGAGAAGTTGAACCGGTAGGGCGGGTTGTCCGTGTACACCCACCGGAGCCGCTCGGGTTCGGGGTAGGGGAGCGGCCGCAGGAAGAGCACGTCGGCCACCGCGAAGATTGCCGTGCACGCGCCGATGCCGAGGCCGACGGTGAGCACGATGGAGGCGGAGAGCACGGGTGTGCGGAGGAGGCCTCGGACGTGACGCGCCGCGCTCCTGCCCCAGCGCTCCGGCTCGAGCCTCGCGAGCGCGGCGCCGATCCGCCGCGCGCCCAGCCGGAGCGGGTAGGTCCGCAGCTCCCGGAGATACCTCCGGTCGGCGGCGCGCCGGCCCGCCTGCCTCTCCCAGTGCTCGTGCAGCTCCGCCAGATCGGCGAGCGCCTCGAGCGCCTCGTGCTCGCCCAGGAGCCGGTCCATCCACCACCGCACCCACCGCGGTACGTCGGGTCGCGTTCCCATCGTCACCCCTCCCTCCCGTGTCGATCCCGTCCCACGGCCGCTCCACGGGCCGGCCGGCGTCCTCCCCGCCACTGCCGTTCCCGGCCGCTGGCGGGCCTCCATCTCGACCCCCAGCGGAACGCCGGCGCGCTCGCCCCGCGGCCATGCCTCACCAACACTGCTAGTGACAATGGAGGGGGGCGTGGGCGCCGTGTCAACGGGAGGTCGCCACGCGCACGGCGGGCGCCGCGACCGGCCCCATACAGGGGGCGCAACCAACTTCCCGGATCTCCCGTCCAAGGACACATCCCCCCGCCGATCCGGCGCCGGAGGAACACCCTTCTTCCCGCGAGACGCGCCATGTCCTTCCGGCCGATCCCCCCCATCTGGCCGGGCGCCGCGCCCGTCCTCCTCGTCGCGTTCGGTCTCCTCGCCGCCCCGCTCCGGGCGCAGGTGAACGGGAGCGTGGCGGCGGCGCCCGCCGGGGCGGCGCCCGAGCTGCGGGAGCTGGGGGTCCGTCCCGCTTCGGGTTCGATCGCGATCGACGCCGAGCTCGGTGACGCGGGCTGGGTCGGCGCGGCCCGGATCAACGCGTTCGTCGAGCACACCCCGCGGGAAGGCGCGCGGCCTCCCGTCGAGACGGAGGTCTCGATCACGTACGACGAGACGAACCTCTACGTGGCCATCGTGGCCCGGGACCCCGACCCGCGCGCGATCCGCGCGGCGCTCCAGCCCCGCGACCAGCTCTGGGACGACGACTGGATCGGCGTGCTCCTGGACCCCTTCGGCGACGCTTCGCTCGGCTACTACTTCCTGTCGAATCCGATCGGCGTGCAGGCCGATATGCAGATGACCTCGCGGAACGAGGACTCCTCGATCGACTTCCTCTTCTCCAACGCCGGACGGATCACGGAGGACGGCTACGTCGTGGAGATGGCGATCCCGTTCCGGAGCCTGAGGGTGCCCGACCGGGACCCGCAGACGTGGGGGATCATGCTGGTCCGGACGTACCCGCGCTCGAGCCGCCACTACCTGACCTGGCCGTCCATGAGCCGGAACAATCCGTGTCAGATCTGTCAGGTGGCGCGGCTCGAGGGCATCCGGGGGATCGAGTCGGGAGGCGCGCTCGAGATCCTTCCCGCCGTCGTCGCCTCGCACAGCGGGCAGCTCCGGGACGCCTCCGATCCCGGCTCCTTCGCGAGCGGGGACGTGGAGGCCGAAGCCTCGCTCGGCCTCAAGTACGCGTTCGAGCGGTTCGGCACGGTGGAGGCGACCCTGAATCCCGATTTCAGCCAGGTGGAGTCGGACGCGGCCCAGGTCGACGTCAACAGCACCTTCGCGCTCTTCTATCCGGAGCGCCGCCCCTTCTTCCAGGAGGGGATGAACCTGTATCAGACCCCGCTGAACGTCTTCTACTCGCGCTCGATCAACGCGCCGGAGGCGGCGGTGAAGCTCACGGGACGCGCGGGCTCGACGAGCGTCGGCTACATCGGGGCGCGCGACGAGCTCACGCCCTTCATCGTTCCGTTCGGGGAGAGCAGCACCACGCTGCAGGGTGGGCGCAGCTTCACGAACGTCCTGCGCGTCCAGCACAACCGGGGCGCGTCGCACGCGGGCGCGCTCGTCACCGACCGGCGCCTCGACGGGGGCGGCTCCGGCACGACCGTCGGCGCGGACATCCGGCAGCGGTTCGGCGACACGTACACGCTCGAGGGCCAGTTCGTGCTCAGCCACACGCGCGAGCCGGAGAGTCCCGATCTCGGGCCCTCGGGAGCGACGTTCGGCGACGCGGCGCGAACGGCGGAGTTCGACGGCGAGTCCTACGTGGGGCATGCCACGCACCTCTGGTTCGCGCGGGACACCCGGACGTGGAGCTGGAACGTGCTCTATCTCGGGGTTTCGCCGACCTACCGGGCCGACACCGGCTTCCAGACCCGGAACGATTTCCACCGGGCGACCGGATGGACGGGCGTCACCCTGTACCCGAACCTGCCGCTCCTGGAGCGCATCTCGACCTCGGTGTTCGGAGGGAGCTACTGGAACTTCCGGGGCGAGCGCACGCAGGACCTGGTCGAGCCGTACCTCGGCCTCACGTTGCCGCATCAGACGAACCTCGACATGGGCGCGAGCTTCCAGGCCGAGACCTTCGGCGGCGTGCGGCTGCGGGGTATCCGCAACTACTGGATGTCCGTGAACAGCCGGCTGAGCGAGGTCTTCCAGGGCGGCATCGACCTCGGGCAGGGGCGCCGGGTGGTCCGCCGGGGCGTGGAGGTCCCGGAGGTCGGACGGGGGCGCGACGTCGGCGTGCGCGCCACGATCCGGCCGACGAGCCGGATCCTGATCGAGCCGTCGCTGAACTGGGAGGAGCTCCGGCGGGCGAACGGCGAGGAGGTGTTCCGCGGGACGATCGTGCGGAGCCGGTTCGGCTATCAGCACAGCCGGGAGCTCAGCTTCCGGGTCGTCGTGCAGTACGACGGGTTCGACGAGCAGCTCGACATCGAGCCGCTCGTCGCCTACCAGATCAACCCGCTCAGCATCTTCTACATCGGCTCCACGCACCGCTCGAGCCACTTCGACGGCCAGGGGATGGTGCGCACGGACCGTCAGTTCTTCGCGAAGGTCCAGTACGTCTTCAGGCGGTAGCCGCCCCGGCGATTCGCCTGGCCGCGCGACGGCGGTATTGTAGGTCTTCGAGCCACCGCCAGGAGAGCGCCGCCATGAGCCCGTCCGCCACCAGCACCGTCACCGCCGACCGCCTCGTGTCCCGCGACCCCGCGACGGGCGAGGTCGTGGGGGAGGTCGCCGTCACGCCGGTCGAGGAGGTGCCGCGCATGGTGGCGGCCGCCCGGGCCGCGCAGCCCGCGTGGGCCGCGTTGGGCCACGACGGGCGCGCCGAGCTGCTGGAGCGCGCCTGCCGCGGCTTCGAGGAACGTGCCGAGGAGCTGGCGCGGCTCATCACGCGCGAGATGGGCAAGCCGCTCGCGGAGGCGCGCCTCGAGGTGCGCTCCCTCTCGGCGGGCGTGCGCCATCACCTCGACGAGATCGGCGAGGCGCTCGCGCCGGAGGTGATCGACGACGGCGAGAGCCGCTCGATCATCCATCACGACCCCCTCGGCGTCTGCGCCGCGATCACGCCGTGGAACTTCCCGATGTCCATGCCGAGCTGGATGGTCTTTCCGGCGCTCGCGGCCGGCAACACCGTGCTGCTCAAGCCCTCGGAGGAGACGCCGCTCTCGGGGCAGGCCTACGCGGACGTGCTGAACGAGGTGCTTCCCGCCGAGGTGCTGCAGGTCGTGCACGGCGCCGACGCGCAGGGGAAGGCGCTCGTCGCGTCCGACGTCGACATGATCGCGTTCACCGGCTCGGCCGAGGTGGGCAAGCGCATCATGCGCGCGGCGTCGGATTCGCTCAAGCGGGTCATCCTCGAGCTCGGCGGGAAGGACCCGATGATCGTGCTCGAGACGGCCGACCTGCCGAAGGCCGCGCGCTTCGCCGCGCACAACAGCTTCCGAAACGCCGGCCAGGTGTGCGTCTCGACCGAGCGCATCTTCGTGACCGAGGCCGTGGCCGACGAGTTCGAGCGGCTCCTGGTCGAGGAGACGCGGGAGATCCGGCAGGGGTACGGCCTCGAGGAGGGCGTGCGCATCGGGCCGATGGTGAGCGCGCGGCAGCGCGACCAGGTGCTCGCCCAGCTCCGCGCGGCGATCGAGAGCGGCGCGAAGGTCCTCGTCGGCGGTGACGGGCATCGCGACAACTTCGTCCCGCCGACCGTCCTCTCGGGCGTCACCGAAGACATGGCCATCGCGCGCGAGGAGACGTTCGGCCCCGTGGCGTGCGTCACGCGCGTGCGCTCCGCGGACGAGGCGGTGCGGCTCGCGAACGACACGCCCTTCGGGCTGGGCGCGGTGGTGTTCGGCGCCGAGGGCGAGGAGACGGAGCGGGTCGCGCGCCGGCTCTCGGCGGGGATGATCGGCATCAATCGCGGCGTCTTCGGCGCCCGCGGCACGCCGTGGGTGGGCGCGCGGCAGAGCGGGTACGGCTTCCACAAGTCGAAGGACGGGCACCGGCAGTTCACGCAGACCCGGGTGGTGAGTCGGGCTTCGAGCTGACCGGGGACGCGCGGCACCGGAGGGGGCGCGGGCGGGCGTCGACCCGGCCGCCGCGAGCATTTTCTTGCCCCCGGCGGCGCTCCGCGCCCTACATTGCACCGTTTCGGGGCGCCTTCGGATCGGTGCGGATCCGTCCCGTCGCCCCCCGCCGCTCGCCGGAGACCGGATGCCGGACCGTCCCGACATATCGATCGTCATCCCCTGCCTGAACGAGAGCGCCAGCATCGCGTCCGTCGTCCGGCAGGCGCACGATGCGCTCGAGCGCCTCGGCTACCGCGGCGAGGTCGTCGTGTGCGACAACGGGTCGACGGACGGATCCCGGGCGGACGCCGAGCAGGCCGGCGCGCGGGTCGTGCACCAGCCGATCCGCGGCTACGGCGCGGCCTGCCTCCGCGGGATGGAGGCCTCGTGCGGCGACCTCGTCGTCATCGTGGACGGGGACGGCACCTACGACCTCGCGCTCCTGCACCGGTTCGTCGAGCCGCTCCGCGCCGGGTACGATCTCGTGGTCGGCACCCGCCGCAACGGCTGGATCCAGCCGGACGCCATGCGCAAGCGGCACCGGCACTTCCTCGAGCCCGTCCAGACGGCGCTCTCGAGGCGATTCTTCCGCTTCCGGGTCTCGGACGTGCGCTGCGGGTTCCGGAGCATCCGGCGGGAGGCGCTCGCCCGCCTGCCGCTCGGCGCCACCGGGATGGAGTTCGCGAGCGAGATGCTCGTCGAGGCGGCGAAGGCCGGCCTCAGCGCGGTCGAGGTGCCCGTCACGTTCCATCCACGGGGGTCGGGCGCGTCCCGCCGGCGGTCCGTGGACGGCTGGAGCGTGGCCGGCGATCTCCTGCTCATGAGCCCGACGCGGCTCTTCCTCGTCCCCGGTTTCGTGCTCGCGGTCCTGGGGCTCGGGCTCGAGGCGGTGCTCCTGCCCGGGCCGCTGCACCTCGGGCGCTTCACGATGGACTTCCACTTCATGTTCGTCGGCGGCGCGCTCGCGATCCTCGGACTGCAGCTCCTGCTGCTGGGGATCTACGCGAAGACCTGGGCGATGGTGAACGAGCCGCAGGCAGCCGATCCGTGGATCCGCCGCTTCCATCTCCACTACTCGCTCGGGCGCGCCGTCTCGCTCGGGGGCCTGCTGTTCGTCGCCGGCTTCGCGATCAACGTGTGGATCCTCGTGGACTGGCTGCGGGCCGGCGCCGGCGTCCTCTTCGCCGTGCGCCCCGCGATGCTCGCGCTCACGCTCATGATCCTCGGGGCCGAGATCCTGTTCGCGTCGTTCTTCGTGAGCGTGCTCCGGCGCGACCATTTCGGAAGAGCGTGATCGTCTGGGCGCGGGATCCGGGGCGGAACATGGAGGCGGCGCCGACCGTCAGCGTCGTCATCCCCGTCCGCAACGGCGGGCGGAGCTTCCGGCACCTCGTCCGGAGCCTCGTGAACACGCGCGAGCGCATGCCGCCGGGAGACTTCGAGGTGCTGGTCATCGACTCGGGCTCCGTGGACGGCACGCCGGAGCTCGCCGAGGAAGTGGGGTTCCGCGTGGAGCGGATCCCGCCCGAGAGCTTCGGGCACGGCCGCACGCGCAACCTCGGGGTGCGGCTCGCGCGCGGGGCATTCGTGTGCTTTCTGACGGACGACGTGCTGCCGGTCTCGCCCGACTGGCCGCTCCGCTTCGTGCGGATCCTGTCGGACCCGAAGACCGCCGGCGTCTACGGCCGCCAGGTTCCGCGGGACGCGACCACCATGGAGATGTACTTCGTGTCGCTGAACTACCCGGCCGAGCCGCTCCGCTACGAGCCGCGGCCCGACGGACACCACCCCCGGCCCGGGCGGATCGTCTTCTCGAACGCGTTCAGCGCGGTGCGGCGCGACGTGGCGCTCCGGATCCCGATCCCCGAGGACGCCGACTACAGCGAGGACCAGATCTGGGCGCGCCGCGCGCTCGCCGCCGGGTACCGCATCGCGTACGAGCCCGCCGCCGAGGCGCTGCACGCGCACGTCTACCGGCTCGGCGGGGTGTTCCGCCGGAGCTACTTCGTCGGGCGGGCGCTGCGCTCGGCCGGCATCGACGGCGGGGCGGGGCTCGGCGAGTCGGTGCGCTTCCTCATGAGCGAGATCCGCTACTTCGTCCGCCAGGGCCACGTCCACCGGCTCCCGCAGCTCCTCCTGTACGAGTTCCTGCGCTGGGCGGGCTTCCACACCGGGAGGTGGAGCCGGCCGGGGCGGGGGCCGTCGACGGTGGGGTGGTCGGCGAGTGGGGGGGCTAGCGACGTTAGGCCTTCGTGAGCAGGAGAGGAGGCCGCATTCCCGACCGACTAAAGGCCAAGCAGCTCGCGTGTTGGCACTTGCGAATCAGCCTAGCCTGTAGAACGGCCCAGCACTCGATTGCGGAGGCCTCTCACCGCCAGGCTCACCCATCGAGCCGCTCTTAGTGGGGCTGGGTGGCCGAGACGCAGCGCCCACGCGGCAGCGGTCTGGAGACGGACGCCATGCTCCGCCACTTCCTCATGGGCCGTGGCCAGCTGACCATCCAGGATCAGCGCCGCGACGAGGTTCGCCTCCAATTCCGCTACACGCCGCCCCGCCGCCGCTCCCAGCGAAGCAGCAAATGCGGGGTACGTCGACAGCACGTGCCGCGCGCTGTACAAGAGTGCCCGTCCAACTGCGACGCGGTCCCGCGACTTGCCGTCAGCGTGGATGTGGATGCGCGCGACAGGTCCGGACAGAGACGTCGCCTTCGCCCCAATCGCGAGCCGCTGGAAGAAGTCGGAATCTTCGTTGTGCCTTAGATCTTCGTCGAACCCCCCGCAGCAATCGATTAACCCGCGGCGCACGAGATATGAACCTGTACGAATGTTGCTCGTCAGAAAGTGATCGATCGCGAGGCGCGTCGGCTGCCCGTAAGCGGCTGGCAGATTGATCCATTCACGTCCCCGCCCGTCCACCTCGATGGTAGGCGCATAGGCGATGTCGGCATCGGCCTGGCGTAGGGCGACCACGAGTCGCTCGGCGGCCGCAGGCAGCCACTCATCATCAGAATCCAGAAAGGAGACGAACTCACCTGACGCCATCCGTAGGCCGACATTCCTCGCTCGGGCGCATCCCGCGTTGGTTTGCCTGTGATAGATCACCGGCCGATGCGTACCAGCCGCCATCTTCTGGATCGTTTCCTCAGTCGGATCGGTCGACCCATCGTCGATCACGATGATCTCTATATCCTCGTAGGACTGACCGAGCACGCTGCAAACCGCGCGACCCACGACATGCGCGCGCTGAAAGGTCGGTATGATCACGGAGACGCGGCCCACGACGGTCAAGGGAGTCGCGCCTCCTGACTTGACGTCTTTTGAAGTATGAGAAGCCACGATTCGCATCCGAAGCGGCTGACCCGGTAAATCAGCTCAGCTAGCCAATCGAACTGCCTGTGCATCAATCTGAAATACCGAGGATGCACCGATTCTCCGTAGCGGAGAACGGTACCGGGGAAGTAGGCAGTGACCGACGGGACGTCGAAACCTGCCAGCAGTCCAGATGGACGCTTATGATCGATCCAGACGATGTGGCCACCCTCGTCGCACACCCGGAACATCTCAGCGGCCATGCGTCGCCGTAGGGCATCATCAGGCACGGACGAAAAGACGACGGACTGAAGCACCATGTCGAAGCTGCAGTCCGCGAACGGGAGCGCCGAGGCCTCAGCTTGCGCCCAGTGGATCATCCGGTTGGTGCGAAAAGCGTGAGCGATGCGCTCCGGCATCAGATCGATACCCGATAGTCGAGTCGGGTCGGCACCGAGCTCGACGAACGTGCGGAGCCAAGCTCCATAGCCGCAGCCGACATCGAGCATTCGGATGTGGTCGATGGTCAGATCCAGTGTGTTCAGCGCGCGGACCAACGCACTTCGGTTGTGGTCACGGAAGAGGCGTCCCAATGAGTGGCGCGGATGATAGATGTTTCGCTTCCAGTCAGACCAGGGTGTCGCACTATCACGCATCTCATACGTACGACGTACGGCTGCCACGACCGAATCCACAGAGTGCGGCATAGTCACTTCCTTCCACGATGCGGCAAAGTACCTGTAGCGCAGGAGCGGGCACAGGTAGAGCTCACCGACGACGGCCAGGTACAATCGAGGTGGCTCATCGTGGAACGGTGTTTACCACTGAATCGATTGAGGAGTGACTCGTCCAATAGCCAAGCCGGGTCATCGTCGCTCCCGCGATGTCGTAGAACTGGCGTTGTTGGAGTTCGCCCCAGTATTCGGATGGAGGTGCATCCAGTCGATCACTACGATTCGGGCGGGATCGGGCCAGATCGAGCATTCTACGAGATAGATCGCCGCTTCGTGAGACGCCGACGAAGTCCAGGAGTCGAGCGAGCGTG
This sequence comes from uncultured Gemmatimonadaceae bacterium, assembly GCA_964583815.1. Classification (GTDB taxonomy): domain Bacteria; phylum Gemmatimonadota; class Gemmatimonadetes; order Longimicrobiales; family Gaopeijiaceae; genus JAWLHJ01. The sequence goes on from CAZOYA010000001.1 coordinate 35,126, forward strand.
TCTGCCTCCAGGCGCTCGACAGGAAGGGTGAAGAACGTGTCATCGGGAAGGACGCTCTTCGCACGTAGAATGGTCTCGTTGATCGTCGACCATAGCCATGCAATCCGCTCGAACCGACTCTTGAAGTAATGTGGGGGGCGGAGTTGATGGTCTGTCCAGGAATTACCCAAATCGAACAAGAGACGTCGCCTCATCCACGCGGTGGTACGCTCGCGAAATCCCGCGTGGCTGTACCAGTCGCGTTGCAGCCCACTGCGGACAAAGTCGCGACCGTCGCGGTGCAAATGGACAAAGCGTGCATTAAAGAGGGAGTGCAGGTCAGCTATGATGTGTGACGCATAGTGAGAGCTTTCGACGTAGATGAGGTTATTGGTCTGGACCTGACAGATCAGGTCCTCACGCTTGTCCCGAATGCGAGTCCTGATACGTTCCTGTGCGTGGCGCCCCTCCCACGACGCGTAAGCCTCGACGAGGAGATGTGGTCGTGGTTCGTGTACGGCACAGATCTCCGGGTGGAGGGCCAGAATGCGTGCTAGCATCTGTGAGCCAGCTCGGCCCGTCGATACTACAAATATCGGCTCGTTCATGAAGCCCGCGGGGGGAGGGTGCGTGGGAGGATGTGGCGCTTCATCTACGCCCGTGGAGACTGGTACGCCCTCTTAGTCGTCTCCGAGTCGTCGAATTGCCCTTGCGGCATGCCGGCTTCGGATCGGACCTGTCTCGCACCAGTGATCATGCGTAGTACGCGCTCCGGCAGATAGCCGGCGTAGCGAGGAGGCACGAGGCGCAAGGCTGCGATCGCCGCAACGATGGCCGCGAATGACGCCCACACCAGCGCGGTCCAAGGGCCGGCCGCCGCACCCACCACAAGGAGCTTTACCATCAGCGCGGCCCCTGCGACCGGCAGCCCAAGCACAAGGCCGGGGGCAAATGTGCCTGCGGTTTCGCGAAACCCTACGCCGGCCGCGCGAGCACCGAGGTAGGTGATGGAGAGCCACATAATGACAATGGCTCCGGCCACAGCGAAGGCGACGCCGGCAATCCCGGCCGGCGTCGCGAGCCAGGCTCCAGCAACAACGCAGAGGCTATAACCCATCTGACAAGCGAGGAGGTGCCACGCCCAACCGCGTGCTCGGACAAACGCGGCCGCCCCAGCGTAGCTCGCACGGAAGAGCCCAACGACCGAGAGTATCCGCAGAGGAAGAATCGCGGAGCTCCACGCCGGACCGTACAGGCCGTGAATGAGTTCTGGCGCGAGCACCAGGACAAAGGCGAAAACAGGCGCTGTGACCAGATGGACCCCCGACAGCGTGCCGAGGTAGACTCGCCGAAAGTCGGCATCAGATGACTGAAGCCTGGCCGCCGCGGGGAACATCACGCTGGTGAGGCCGCTGACCAACCCGGTGGTGGGCATCTCCATCAGTGAGTATGCCCGGCTGTATACACCGAGTGCCCCGGGACCGAGCACGCGGCCGATCACGAAATAATCCCCCTTCAGTGCCACGTAATTGAAGACGCTGGTGAGGGACATCCCGGTAGCGAACGGAAGAAGGTCGCGGAGGGCGCCAACGTTCAAGGAGAGGCTGAGACGAATGGGTGCGAGGCCGTACATCACGGCAACCGCGATCACCCTCTCGGCGACGGCCGCGACTGCAAGACTCCACACCCCATAGCCGAGGAGAGCGAGAGAAACGGCCACGCAGCCGCCCGCGAGGACACGCGTGACATCGACCAGGAACAGGTGACGAAAGGCGAGACGACGGCTGAGCAGGGCTTCCGTGACGGTGCTCAACCCTCCTAAGGCGAGAACCAGGGACAGCAGTCGCAAGAGTGGCTCCGTACGCCGCTCCCCCAGGAGTTGAGCGAGCTGTGGCGCCGCTCCATACGTGACCACCGAAAGCGCCGCACCAACACCCACGGAAAGCACCAACGCGCTGCGGATGTGTGCCTCCGTCAACCGATGACGTTGAACGAGGGCGGTTCCGAGACCCAGTCCGGAGAGGAGGGAGGCCAAGCCTACCGCAACCATTGCAAGCGCAAGGAGACCGAAATCTTCCGGTGGGAGGAGGCGCGCCAAGACCACGCCAACCCCAAACTGTAGAACGAGAACAGTCAACCGGCTGGATATCTGCCAGCGAACGCCGACAGCTGCACGGTCTCGCACGCCAGCGGAGTCGACTAGCGCGTCATCGTGGAGTGCCCCGCGTGCAGTCATTCGTTCTCCGCTGCGAAGCAGACGTCCCGCACGGGGGACACTCCATGCCGCTTGCAGTCAACCGACACGGTGTGGAGGTGACGCGCGTGCGCCGTGTCCGGCTCCTCTCGCGGTGGTACGCCGAGCGGCAACTCGGCAAAGGCGCTATCGTACGTAGCCCAGTTCTCCCTGCAACGCTTGACTACCTCGTCTCCGGCACGTACGTCGGCCGCGAGGAGGGAGAGATGGAGCGTGGAGGTGCAGGAGCTTTCGGCCACGGTGTTGGGCGTCCCCAGGTACTCCCGAAATGACTCTTCGAAACGCGCGCCCTTCGGACCAGTCCCGATCCAGCCCGACTTCACAGAATCGACGCCTTCTTCAATCTCGGTCGAGCGCAAGGTCGACGCTCCGAACACGAGGAAGGCGTTTCGGCGTCTCGCCCTGGACGGATGGAAGCTCAACGGAAAAGGCCCCTGACTGGGTGAAGCGGTCCCCCTCGGAGCGTACGGACGGTACAACGGCGTCCAAATCCGTCGCGGCGCTAGGGAGCCGCCGGTGACGCGCGGACCTCGCTTGAGGCCGGGGTGATGGGATCTCAAGCGATCGGGTCAGATGATGCGCACGTCAATTTACGATCGGGGCCCTTTCGGATCAACGAACGTTGGGTCGCCGAACGTCTAAGAACAGTGTGCCTTCTTGCTCCCCTTGGGGGCCACGGGCGTCCCTCGCCGGCCCGTTGTAACGAGAGGAGGAAGAGGGTAGCGGAGGTCGCCTTGGAGCGTTAACCCTCTTCCATGAACCCTTCCCGCTCAGTACTTCACTACCGGTCCGAGTTCCTCCCCGCATCCGAGACGTTTATTCGAACCTTGGTGGGGCATCACCACGGGTATCGGCCGGTGGTACTGACTCACGACCGCGTCGGTTCACTCACGGAAGACCCCGCACCAGTTCTGGTACGACCTGTGCGTCCGCAACACCCCGATGTCAGAGCGAAGCAGTGGATATGGCCAACACATCTGCAGCGACGGGTGGCCGTGGTGCGTGGTGCGCTCGCCAAACACCGTCCCGCTCTGGTTCATGCCCACTTCGGGCAGGACGGCGTCGCGGCCGCATACGCTGCCACCACGTTGGGCATTCCCGTCGTAGCCGCCTTCTACGGATACGACGCGACGGTGCTGGGTCGTTCAATGCTGTGGCGGCGACGGTTCCGCGCGCTGTTCCGGCGTGTCCGGGCGGTCCTTGCGGAGGGCCCCGCGATGGCTTCGCGGCTGGCGGCACTCGGCTGTCCGGACGCACTACTGGTGATTCAGCCAATACTCTTCGAAATCGATCGCTTTCCCTTTCGACCCCCGCGACCGTACAGCGACCGTGCGGTCATCCTGCAGGCCTGTCGCTTTGTCAGTAAGAAGGGCGTGGACCTTACGATCAGAGCTTTCGCGCGAGTCGCTTCGGAGCACCCGGGGCTCGAACTACGGTTGATCGGTGACGGACCGGAGCGCCCGCGCCTCGAACAGCTCGCCCGCCAAAGCGGTGTGGCGGATCGCATTCGGTTCCTAGGAATGCAGTCACACGAGGATTACGCCCGCGAGCTGTGCAGCGCCGACGTGTTCATTCAGCCCAGCCGCACCGCCCGCAACGGAGATGGTGAGGGCGGGGCACCCACCACGCTATTGGAAGCACAAGCCGTGGGGGTTCCGATAGTCTCTACGAACCATGCGGACATTCCGTGGATAGTCGATCCGACAGCGGCCCTGCTGGCGCGAGAGGAGGACGTCGTCGGGCTTGCAGCACAACTGAAGCACCTGATGACGCATCCGCATGAATGGGTGGAGCGAGCGCGTCTGGGCCGACGACGAGTCACTGAGCGCCATGCACCCGATAGGGGAATGCGTTCGTTAGAAGGTGTATACGACAGGATTCTCCGAAGAGAGGACAGTTGGACGTCCGTCGTTGGGTCGTGCGAATGATCCGATCTACGCTTCTGCGCACCGGGCGATGCCGTATGTGCCAGTATGTGACCGGCCCACGCGTCTCTTGCTGCTTCCGGAGGGGACCGAGTTGCTACGCGCCAGCTGCGTCGTGTGCTGCGTCCCGGGGGGCCAGGGATCTCGTGAGTGCCGCCCTCACCGGCGAGACAACGTACGAAAGACGGCTCGACTACCACTCCGAAAGAGCGGCTCGGAGCTTTCGACCAGGAGGACCACGGACAGATCTACGCCACGGAGACAACGGATCGTCTACACAGGCCGGTGTCTAAGTCAGCACCTGGAAGGCGGAGAGACTATGTGTGCCGGGGGAGATGCACAGATAAAGGCGCGATCACCACGAGTGTCATCGTGTCGTGTCGTCGTGTATGCGCGCCCGCACCGTGTAAGTAGGGTAGGTTGGGATGAGTCGACAATTATCTCCGCGCTATGGCATTGACTATGCATCGATCGATGCTGACCTCATGAGATCTCCCACCGCCAACGGGTCCACCCCCGAGCATGGCAAAGGCCTGCTGTTCGTCAGCACCGTGTCGGAGCTCGCCGGGGGAGCGGAGCACAGCCTCTTGGAGTTTGCCTGCGCACTGGCAGCCAGAGGCTGGCGGCCGGCTCTCGCCGTCTGGCAACCCGGTCCACTCGCAGATGCCTTCCGGAGTCACGGCTTCGAAGTCTCCGTCCGGGACGCCCAGGGCCGCCAACCGGGCAGTCCCCTGGGAGGGGCGACGCGTCGCTTCCCCGCGCTCGAGCCGATCGCACGGCTGGGCTTCGCGTGCTCCTTCGCGCTCCGGCCCATCCGACGGGAAGTGACCTGGCTCCGGGACGTGATCACGGCGGGCGGGTTCGAGCTCGTCCACTCCAACTGCGACCTGTCCATACCGGTCGCATCCCGCGCCGCCCGGCAGGCGGGCACACCGTTCGTGGCGCACGTGAGGGACCATTGGCGCTATTGGTTCCATCCTCGCATCGAGAGACACCTGCGGCGAGCCGACGCGGTGCTCGTGACGAGCCACGACATGGCCCGGCGCCTCCGCTCACACGGACTCGCTTCCCGCGTGGTCCAGAACCCCGTCGCTAGCGATCGTCTCGCCCGAGGGCTGCAGCCCGGCGAGCGCGATCGGTGGCGAGCCGAGCTGGGGGTCGGAGACGGGTTCGCGGTGGCGATGGTGGGCCGCCTGGATGGACAGAAGCGCGTCGAGCTCGCCTTGCGTGCCCTTCACGCGGTTCCGGCGCGGACTCCTGTCACGCTCGTCGTCGCGGGGCAGGGCTCTCCCTCCTACGAGAAGCAGCTCAGGACCCTGTGGCGGGCGCTGCGCGACCCCGAGCCTCGGGGCCGGAAGCACCAGGCGCTCTGGCTCGGTCACAGGACGGATGTCGCGGAGTGGCTGCCCGCGCTCGACGCGCTGATCATGCCGTCTCGAGGTGAGCCGTTCGGTCGGGCGATCGTGGAAGGCATGCTGGCGGGGCTTCCGGTCGTCACGACCACCGACGGGGCGGGCGCGGAGCTGATCGAGGATGGCCGCACGGGCCTGCTCGTGGCGCCTGACGAGGTCATGGCCCTGAGCGAAGCCATGCGGAAGCTCGCCGAAGCTCCCGAGCTGCGGCACGAGCTGGGCCTGGCGGCCCGCGCGGAAGCGCAGAAGCGGTTCAGTCCGGCGGCGAGCGCCGCGACGGTCGAGACGCTGTATCGGCAGCTCTGGCGCGATTCCGGGAGATGAGCCCGGTGGGGAATCGAGTCTCCGGGCGGTGGTTCGAGCGGGAGCACCTGCTGCGTTCCGCCGTGACGCTCGCCGGCGAGGGTTTCTCGTGCGGGTAGGCCTGGACCTCTCGATCGTCCGCCACGGCATCTCGAGTGGCACGGCCGTCTATGCCTATCATCTCGCCGAGGCGTTGCTGAAGCTGAAGGTCCCGCTCGTCCTCTACTGCGGGTCCAGGTGCTCGCCGCCCGGTTGGGCCGCTCTGGAGACCCTCGAGGCCGCGGGTGCCTCGATCGTGGTGGGACCAGCGCCGTGGCGCTGGTCTCCCGACGCGGCGTGGTGGCTGCCGGCGCCTCGGATGCGCGCGTTGCTGGCGAGCGTCGACGTGTTCCATGTCGGCGAGTTCTTTCTTCCTCCCTCTCCTTCCGTGCCCTGCGTCGCAACGGTCCACGACCTCACGGTTCAACGGTTCCCTGAATACCATCAACTCTGGAACCGGTGGCTCCATCGGCGCCGCTTCCGCTGGATCGAGGCGCACGCCGCTCGCGTGATCGTCGTTTCGGACGCCACGCGGCGCGATCTGCTCGACGAGGGCGGGGTGGATCCCGCTCGTATCGATCGCATCTACGAAGCGCGTGGACACGGGCCGCGCCGGGCGGAGCCCGCGGATGCCGTCCTGCGCCGGTACGGGCTCGAGGGCGTGCCCTACATCTTGGTGGTGGGCACCATCGAGCCGCGGAAGAACCACGTCCGCGTGATCCATGCCTTCAACGAGCTGGCGGAGAGCTTCCCCCGGGCCCGGCTCGTCTTGGCGGGCCCGTGGGGTTGGCGCGCGCATCCGATCCGCGAAGCGATCGGCGGTTCGCCGGTCCGCACGCGCATCGACGTGCTCGGCGAGGTCCCCGCTGCCGACATCATGTCGCTGTACGCCGGCGCTCGCGTGTTCGCGTTTCCGTCCCTGTACGAGGGGTTCGGCCTCCCGCTCCTAGAGGCCATGTCCGCAGGCGCTCCCATCCTCACGTCGAACACTTCCTCGATGCCGGAGGTGGCGGGGGACGCGGCGTTGTACGCGGACCCGACTTCGGTGGAGTCGATCCGGAACGGCCTGGAGCGCCTGCTGCGCGACGACGCGCTCCGACGCGATCTCGTCGATCGCGGGCGCCGTCGCGAAGCGGACTTCACGTGGCGGCGGACGGCGGAGGAGACCCTCGCGTCCTATCGTAGGGCGGTCGACGACGCTTCGACACGGGCGTTCACGCGCGTCCGATGAGGATCGCCTTGTTCCACGATCTGCCCTCCGGAGGGGCGAAGAGGGTGATCGAAGCGCATGCCCGGCACCTCCGAGCCATGGGGCACGAGGTGGCGGCTTTCCTTCCGTCGACGGCTGACGAGACGTTTCTGCCGCTGACGGCCGTGCTCGGGACTGTGCACCGGTTCGAGCGCCCGCAGCCGCCTGATCGCTCCCGACTGCTGGGCTCCGCGAGCCTGATGGAGCCGGCACGTTGGCTGCGTTACCTGGGCGCGGTGCGTGCGACCGAGCGGGAGATCGCTCGCATCATCGACGGCTCCGAGTACGACGTCGCCCTCGTTCACCCGAGCCAGTTCACGCAGGCGCCCTGCTTGTTGCGGTACCTCCGCACACCGTCCCTCTACTACTGCCACGAGCCGCTTCGCGCCGCCTACGAGCCGTGGTTCGCGCCTCCCTGGCTTCGTCATGCGCTGCGGCACACCCTCGGGCGCCTCGACGCGTCCAACGTGGCCCGCGCGAGCTCGGTGGCCGTGAATTCCCGGTACACGGCCTCGCGCGTGGAAGCCATCTACGATCGGTCGGCCGAGGTCGCATACCCGGGCATTGACTGGGAGAGGTTCAAGCCCGCGGGCGTGACCCGGGAGCGCTTCGTGCTGGTGGTGGGCGCCCTCCACAGATCCAAGGGCCTCGAGTTCGTTCTGGATGCGATCGCAGAGGTCCCGCGCGAACAGCGACCACCCCTGGTGGTCGTGAGTGATCGCGTGCGAGAGGACGAGCGGCGCCGGCTCCGTGCGCGCGCCGGGGCGCTGGAGGTCGAGCTCACCCTGCAGCACCGGGTGAACGAGGACGATCTGATCATGCTTTACAGCCGCGCCGCGGCGGTGGTGTATGCGCCCCACCAGGAGCCACTCGGGTTGGTTCCCCTGGAGGCGATGGCGTGCGAGGCCCCCGTGCTCGGGATCGACGAGGGAGGCGTGAGCGAGACCATCGTGGACGGTGTGACGGGGCTCCTGGCTCCGAGGGATCGGACGGTCTTCGCGAGCGGTCTACGCGCTCTCCTCGATCGGCCGCAGTGGGCGGCGACCCTCGGAAAGCAGGGCAGGGCGTCGGTCGTCGAGAACTGGAACTGGAGACGATCCATCGAGCAGCTCGAACGACTCTGCCGCGAGACCGCGCGGGGCGAAGCGGCAATCCAGAGGCGACAGGCGTGAACCGGCCCATGGCTTCGGTAGTCCGGCGTCGTCCCGCGGCGTTTCTCGTCGCTTTCGCCGTCCTCCTCCGCCTCCTCCTCCTGCTCGGCCGTGGCGACTACGTCGCGTTCGACGAAGGCTGGTACCTGCTCCTCGGGCGGAGCCTCTGGTCCGGCGAAGGTTACACGCTCTCCGGTCTTCGGCACGTGACCCTCTCCCCCCTGTTCCCGGTGCTCGCCGGGGCGCTCGATCGAGTCCTGGGGGACGCCGTGTGGGCGGGGCGGATCGTGTCGGCCGTGGCCTCCGGCCTGCTGGTCCTCCCGTGCTGGAGCATATTCCGCCGGCTCGGCGGAGCGCGGGCGGGCGTCCTGGGCGCCGTGTTCGTGGCCGTGCTCCCTTCGCTCGCGCCCTTCGTGGTCCCGTACTGGATCGGGTGGGACCTGTGGGTCGGGGCCGAACCGCTCCTGCACCTCTTCCTGTACTCGGGGATCGCGTTGTTCCTCCGCGCCTGGCAGGAGGGGGGAGTCCTCCCGGCGGCCGGCTGCGGTGCCAGCTTCGCCGCGGCGTACCTGGCCCGACCCGAGGCCATCGGCGTGTTCGGGCTGCTGGGCGTGGCCGCCGTGGTGCTCCTCGCATCCGGCGTGCGGGCCGCGGGCCCGCGGAGCGCGGTCGCGGGGCGGGCGGCGGCGTGTGCCGTGGTGTTCGCGACGATGTGCGTGCCCTACTGGAGCTATCTGCACGACACGCTCGGCCGCTGGACCATCACCGGTCGGTCTGTGGACCTCGCGCCCCAGGCGATGGTCTCCTCCTTCGGACGCGATACCCCCGTGTCCGCGAGCCGGATCGAGACGATGCTCTGGGAGGGCGATTCGTCCCCCTACGTGCGCGCGCTCTACGCGCTCGACGCCTCCGGTACGCGCCTGCGGAACGGCTACTGGGGGGTGCCGGACTCCGTCCCGTCGAGCCGGGTCGCCCCCGCGGGGACCACGACCTCGCCGACCGCCGCGCCGGCGGCTCCGCGACCGGTCGCGCCGGGTGAGGGATCGACCTCGGGGAGCACGCCCGGTGCCGCCCCCCGAGGCCCGGACGGGGGAGGAGCGGCCGGCGGTACTCGCCCCTGGCTCGTGCGCTACGCCACGGCGCTGGGGGTGGTCGCTCCGTGGTACCTGTGGCTCTTCGTCCTTCCGGGTGTGCTCGTTCCGGACCCCAGGCGGCGCCTCGCCCTCGAAGCCGCCGTCGCGCTGCCGCTGATCGTGACGAGCGTGCTCGTCGCGCGTCTCGTGGCGATCGACCCCCGCACGCAGCTTTTCCTCGCGCCGCTCGCTGCCTTCTACGCGGCCCGCGGCGTGCTCGTCCTCGGGGCGATCGTCCGGAGCCGGACCGGCGGCCAGGAAACGCGGATCGTCCGGCTGCTGGCGGGTGCGCTGGTCCTCTCGCTCCTCGGCACCAGCGTCTTCCGTCTCGCCATGAGCCTCGCGGTCGGCTCTCCGCACCACGTCGTGGCGGCCGAGAATGCCGCGGTGGGGGAGGCGATCCGACGCGAGACGCCGATGGACGCGACCGTCCTGAGCTTCCACCCCGCGCTCGCGCTGTTCGCGGATCGCGACTGGCGCGTGCTCCCGATCGCGCCGATGGACCGGATCGTCCGCTACGCACGCACGCAGCCCTCGCCGGTCCTCGTGCTGTCCGTCTTCTACCCGCCTCGCGTCCGGCCGCTGGAGGAGCCCCACTACCTGATCGTGCCCGTCCGGTCGGACCTGCCCGAAAGCGATCGCTGGCGGATCGACGTCCCGGAGCGGCGCCCGGTCTACTCCTTCGGCACACTGATCCCGGAAAGCGAGTGGGCGGACGAGGGCGCGGGCCCGCCGCGGTGAGGGACGGGCCGCGGAGGCGGACGAGGCCGCGGCTTCGCCTCGCTGAGACGGCGCGGCCGCGGGTCGCATCCTCGGTTTCCGGCGACCTCAGTCCGCCCGGAGCGCCTCGAGCGGATCGACCCGCGCGGCGCGGCGCGCGGGAACCCAGAGCGCGAGGCCGGCCACGGCGAGCAGGACGACGGTCACGGCAGCGTAGCTGACGGGATCCGTCGGAGACACCCCGTAGAGCATGCCACGCATGACGCGCGTGAGCGCATAGGCGCCCACGAGCCCCACGACCGTGCCGGACAGGACCACGGCGCCACCCTGCCGGAGCACCATGCGCTGGACCTGGCCGGCGCCCGCCCCCATGGCCATGCGCACGCCGATCTCCCGGGTGCGGCCCCCGACGAGATACGCGACCACGGCATAGACGCCGACCGTGCCCAGGAGGAGCGCGATCGCGGCGGAGAGGCCAGTGAGCACGAGCGCGAACGCGGTGGGTGCCGTGGCCTCGGCGACGATCTCGTCGAGCCCGCGGATCTCCGAGACCGGGATGAGCGCATCGACCTCGGCCACGGCGGCCCGGACGGCCGGCACCAGCGTGGTCGGAGGCACGGCGGCGGCCACCACGTAGCGCATGCGCGCGCCGGGCGGGCCGTCGGTGCCCGCGGATGCGAGCGGCAGGTACAGCGTGCGCGTGTGCTCGTCGGAGCCCACCAGGGCGCGCACGTCGCGGGCGACGCCCACGATCGTGTACCACGCCTCGCCACCGCTCACGCGGATCCGTCGACCGATCGGATCCTCGCCGGGGAAGTGCGCCGCGGCCGTGGCCTCGCTCACGATCGCCACGCGGGGAGGGCCGTCCCGCGGATCCTCCCCGGTGAACGCCCGGCCGCGGACCGGGATGCCCATCGACCGGAAATACCCCGGCGTTACCACCCGCATGCCGGTCACGATCGGCACGTCGCCGTCCGGGGGGGCGGATCCCTCCGCCTCGAGAACGTCGCCCCAGCACACGTCGCCGGACAGGGGGAGGCACTCCCCGACGGCCCCCACCGCGCGCACGCCGGGGATCGCCTCGAGCCGCGGCAGCAACGCCTCGTGGAACGCACGGGCCGAGGCGCGGTCCGGAAAGCGCGATCCGGGTAGTCCGATCTGGAAGGTCAGCGCCTCCCGCTCGGCGAAGCCGAGATCGACCGCGCGCAGCTCCCGGAAGCTGCGGAGCAGCAGGCTCGAGCCGACGAGCAGCACGAGCGCCAGGGCGACCTGGGCGCCCATGAGCACGTCGCGGCCGCGGGCCCGCGACCGGCTCGCCGTGCCGCGCGTCGAGACTTCGACCAGCATGGCGCCGGGGGAGCGGCGCCGGGCGATCACGCGGTGGGCGGGCACGATCGCGAGCAGAAGCGTCGTCACCAGGGCGGCGGCGAGGGCGACCGTGACGACACCCGCGTCCAGGGTCACCTCGTGCAGGCGCGGGATCGACACGGGAGCCGAATCCCGGAGCAGCCCGATGGCCAACCGGGCGGTCGCGAGCCCGACCGTCCCCGCCGCGAACACGAGGAGCGCCGTCTCCGTCAGGAACCCGGCGAGCAGTCGCCCTCCGGTGGCTCCGAGCGCCGTGCGCACGGCGATGTCCCGCTGCCGCTCCTCGAGCCGGACGAGGAACAGGTTCGCGACGTTCGCGATGGCGATGAGGAGGACCATGCACACGGTCCCGAGCAGGACCCAGAGCGTCGCCCGGACCTCGCCCACGAGGCTCTCCTTCAACGACACGATGCGCGGATGAACGCGCGCCTCGTCCAGGTACATCGCGACGCGCTCGGGATCCTCCCCGCTCTCCCGGATGATCCCGAAAACGCCCTCGATCTCACGCGCGAGATCGGTTGCCGTCGCGCCCGCCGCGAGCCGGGCGACGGCGAGATCGTTCCATCCGCCGATGCCCGTGGCCGGCACCACGCGCGGGACCCAGAACGAGCGGGCGGGATCGGGAAAGGCGAAGCCTCGCGGCATGACCCCGATGATCTCGGCGCGCGTGCCGTCGAGCACGATCGTGCGGCCGATCACGGCCGGGTCGGCGGCGAGCCGGTCGCGCCAGAAGCCGTCGGAGACCACGACCGTGGGCGGAGCTCCGGGCGCCGCCTCGCGCTCGTCGAACCAGCGGCCGAGCGCCGGTCCGACGCCGAGCACCCCGACGAGGGACGGCGTCGCGCCGGCCCCGGCGAGGCGCACGGGGTCGCCTTCTCCGGTGAGCGTGAGCTCGAAGCGCGTGTACATCGCGATCGACTGCGCGCTCCGCAGATGGTCCCGGTAGAAGCGGAAGAAGCCGTACGCGATCCCGAGGCCGCGATCCCGCTGCAGGCCGGCCGCACCGTGGTCCACCACGACGATCCGCTCGGCATCGGGATAGGGAAGGGGCCGGAGCACCACGCCGTGCACGAGGGTGAATACGGCGGTCGACGCGGCGAGCGCCAGCGACAGCGTCAGGATGCAGGACAGCGCGAAGGAGGGGCGGCGCGCGAGGCGCCGGATCGCGCCGGGGAGCTCCCGTCCCACGTCGGCGACGCCGGGCGGACGCAGACCGGCCCGATGTCGACGGAGCACCTGGCCTCCGAGGTCCGCGAGGGAGCGGAGCGTCACGATCGCGAGCCACCACGTGCCGCGCCGGCGGTGCGCGTCCGTCGCGATCCGCGCGAAGCAGGCGAGCAGCTCGTCGGCGAAGCGTTCGCGGAAGGTCGGAGGAAGGAGGCGCAGGGCGCGCCCGTAGAGGCGGACGGCGATGCTGACCGCGCGCGCCGGCGCCTCCCCGGTCACGTCGCCTCGCTCAGGCGGGCCCGGGCGAGCCGGGCGAGCGCTTCCATCCGCTCCGTCTCCGCCTCGAGGGCGTCGCGCCCCGCGCGCGTGAGCGCGTAGTAGCGGCGTCGCGGATCGTCGTCAGGGCCGCCCGGGCCCTCCGTCTCCCCGATCCAGCCCCGCTCGGAGAGGTCGGCGAGCGTCCCGTAGAGCGTCGCCGGCCACAGGCGCACCGCGCCACGGGAGCGCTCCTCCACCTCCTGGCGGATCGCGTAGCCGTGCAGCGGACGGCCGGCGAGCACCACGAGGATGTGGAAGGTCTTCGGATCCATGGGTCTCATGAGTATGAGACTATATCTATCGCATCCGGTACGCAATGGCCGTGGCGCCGATGCGCCGTCGACGCCACGGCCCGCGCGTCAGCGCACCTCGAGCAGCTCCACCTCGAAGACGAGCGTCGCGTTCGGGGGAACGGCGTTCCCCGCGCCCCGGCTCCCGTACGCCAGCGCCGGCGGGATCACGAGCTGGCGCCGTCCGCCGACCCGCATGCCCTGGAGCCCCTCGTCCCATCCCGGGATCACGACGCCCGCGCCGAGCGGGATCTCGAACGGCTCGCCCCGGTCGCGGCTGGAGTCGAACTGCGTGCCGTCGGGGAGCCAGCCGGTGTAGTGCACGACCACCGTGTCTCCCGCCGCGGCGGCGGCGCCGGAGCCCTCGGCGAGCTCTCGCACGTAGAGGCCGGTCGCGGAGCGGGTGCTCTGCTCGAGGTCCACGCCGAGCTCGGCCGCATACTCGGCCGCGACCTCGGTGGAGGCGCCGGAGTCTTCGGCCGCGTCACCGCACCCGAAGAGCGCGGCGAGCGCGAGGACGGAAAGGGATCGGCGGGTCATCGACCGCCTCGGTGCGTGCGTCATGGTCGTCTCTCCGAAAGTCATCGACGGTTCATCCAGGGTGCATCGGGGTTCATCGCGGGTCCGTCACGGTTCATCCCACGTAGCACCCGATCGGCACGTCCACGAAGCCGTCCTCGCTCGGATGCGTGTAGTGCCACCATTCCTGCGGGTAGTTCTCCCACCCTTCCGCCGCCATGGCGTCCCGAAGGAGTCGGCGGTTCCGCATCACCTCCCCTTCGGCGTTCTCCGTGTGCGCCGCTTCCCCGAAGTGGTCGTAGGATGTGCCCATGTCGAGCGGCACCCCGGTGGCGAGGTCGACGACGGTGAGATCGACCGTGTTGCCGCGATTGTGATTGCTGCGCCGCGCGACGTAGCCCTCGTCGAGCACCCACTCGTTGTCGGTCCGCTCCGCCCATTCGACCATCGCGGTCGTGGCGCGAACGGGACGGTACCCATCCCAGACGAGGAGCCCGAGTCCGCGCTCCTCGAGACGGCGCTGGACGCGGGCCAGCGCGTCGGCCGCGGTCGGTCGCAGAAGGGCGGCGGCGACCTCGTAGCCGGGGAGCGGCGCCCCGGTGAAGTTGTCGCTCGTCGCATAGCGGATCTCTTCGCGGAGTCTCGATGCCCGATCGGTCACGCGCACGAGTTCCGGCCGCTCGGCGGCGGGCGGACAGTCCGCCGCGACCATCTCCGCGGTCCGGGGGGACCGCTCCTCCGGGGAGCCCGGGTCCGCACCGCTCCGGCAGCCCGCGAGCCCCGCGGCGAGCACGAGCGGGAGGATCGTGATGGGGCGCGCGCGTGTCATCGACCCCGCCGGTCGCGGGCGGCGGCCCCCTGCGGCCGCCGCCCTCCTTCGATCAGGAGTAGACCTTGAACTGGCCCGACTTGAATCGCTGCCAGTAGTCGTCGAGCATCGACTTCACCTTCCCGCTCAGGATGTAGACGCCGAGCAGGTTCGGGAAGGCCATCCCGAGGATCATCAGGTCGCCGAAGTTGAGGATCTGCGTGGCGGTGATGACCGAGCCGAGGAACGTGAACGTCAGGAACAGGACCTTGTAGGGCAGGGAGGCCTTCGCCCCGAAGAGCCACACCGCGCAGCGCTCGCCGTAGTACGACCAGGAGATCATGGTCGAGTAGGCGAAGAGGAACACCGCGAGCGAGAGCACGTGCGAGAAGAACGGGATGTGCTCGCTGAAGGCGCGCGAGGTGAGCGCCGCGCCCTGGTTCGCCGCGATGATCGACTCGTACGCGGGGTTGGCGTAGGCGCCGCTGAAGACGATCACGAGCGCGGTCATCGTGCAGATGACGACGGTGTCGATGAAGGGCTCGAGCAGGGCGACGATCCCCTCGCGGATCGGATACTCGGTCCGCGCGGCCGAGTGCGCGATCGCGGCCGAGCCGGCACCCGCCTCGTTCGAGAAGGCGGCCCGCTGGAAGCCGACGACGAGCACGCCGACGAAGCCGCCGTACATCGCCTCGGGGTTGAAGGCCTGCTGGACGATGTAGACGAGCGCGCCCGGGATGTTCGCGGCGTTCGAGAGGATGACCACCAGGCAGCCGAGGATGTACACGAACGCCATGACCGGCACGATCTTGTCCGTGACGTTCGCGATCCGGCGCAGCCCGCCGATGATCACGATCCCGACCATGAACGTCATGACGAGCCCGTAGGCCCAGTTCAGGTCGGCGAGGGCGGGGAGGCTGAGCTGCACCGCCTGCAGCGACTGGTTCACCTGGAAGCTGTTGCCGCCCGCGAGCGAGCCCCCGATGCACAGGATCGCGAACACCACCGCGAGCACGCGGCCGAGGCCGGTGAGGCCCTTTTCGGCCAGGCCCCTCGAGAGGTACTGCATGGGGCCGCCGAGGACGTTCCCGCGAGGGCCGACGTCCCGGTACGCCTGGGCGAGCGTGCACTCGGAGAACTTCGTGGACATGCCGAGGAGGCCGGCCACGATCATCCAGAACGTCGCGCCCGGGCCGCCCACGCTGACCGCGATCGCCACGCCCGCGATGTTGCCGAGACCGACGGTGGCCGACAGGGCCGTGGTGAGCGCCTGGAAGTGCGAGACCTCACCCGGCTCGGTGGGGTCGGTGTAGCGCCCCCGGGTGACCTGGATCGCGTGCGTGAACGCCCGGAGGTTGATGAAGCCCATCCGGACCGTCAGGAAGATCGCCGCGATCACGAGCCACGCCACGACCAGCGGGAGCGTGGTGTCGTTCCAGAACATCAGGTCGAAGAAGAAGACCGACGAGATGATCCCGTTGACGACGCCCATGGCCGCGTCCGCCCGCTCCTGCCAGCCCATCTCGCCCTCCGTCCCCGCCTGGCCGACGGGGATCTGGACGGCCGTGGCCGCCGCGACCACGGCCGGGGCCGCGAGGACGGGCGAAGCGGAAGACCCCTCCACGGGGGCGCCCGCCGTGGGCGCGCCGACGAGCATCTGCGGGACGCTGCCGAGCGCGGGGGTCGGCGCGAGGATTCCCGTTCCGGCCGCGACGGCGAGCAGCACGAGCGACAGCGGTGCGCGTAATCTCATGGGAGCCAGGAGCTGGAGGGGCGACGAGCGCGAAAGGCCGTGCCTCTCCAGGGGGAGGCAGGTGGCCGGGCCAATAAGAAGCCTCCGCCCCGCGACCGTCAAGCAGAATCCGCGCAGCGCAGTCGCACGGGATCGACACACCGGAACGGCGCGCGGATGCCGTGGGGGTGCGCCGGAGCCACGCGCGGATCGCTTGCGCACAGCCTGCAGCCGCGGCAGGTTGCGATCTGCAGGTCCGGCGGCTTGTCCGACTCCCGCGCGCTCCCACAACCGATGCCCGCATGAAGATCGAACACATCCTCATCGCCACGGATCTCTCGGACGAGGCGCTCGCGTGCTGCGCCCCCGTCGGGGAGCTGGCGCGCAAGCTGGGCGCGCGGGTGACGCTCCTCCACGTGCTCGAGGGGCACGACGCGATCCCGCATGGAGCCCCGCTCGCCCCGCCCATCGAGGAGCCGGTCGAGCCTGGTAGCGAAGAGGCGGCTCGCGCGCGGCTGCTCGAGCGCATCCCCTCCTACGGCGGGGGCCTCGACGTGACCCCGGTCGTGGTGACCGGCGGAGATCCGGCGGAGGAGATCGTCGACTATGCGGAGGCGAACGGCGCCGACCTGATCGCGGTGGCGACGCACGGCCGCACCGGCTTCCGCCACCTCGTGCTCGGGAGCGTCACCGAGGCGGTGACCCGACGCTCCAAGGTGCCGGTCCTGGTGCTGCCGCGACCGAAGCGCTGAGGGAGTCCACGGGGCCGGGACGCCGCTCCCGGTCCGTGGGTGCGTCCGCCGCCGCGCGCCCCTACGACGGGCTCAGGCCCAGACCGACGCCTTGACGGCGGACGGGGAGTCGGGGTAGCGCGCCTCCAGGTCGGCCGCGGTCCGGGCGAGGTCCGCCCCGTCGTCCGTGGCCTTGTAGCGCGACACGCCCGCCCAGTAGAGCGCCTCCGGCGCGATCTCCGCGTCCGGATGCGCCTCGACGACGTGGCGGAAGCGTGCCTCCGCGTCCTCCCAGGCGCTCCGCGAGAACGCGATCCTCCCCAGCCCGAACTCGAGCCGCGGAACGAGCTCCTCCGCCGGCAGGAAGCCCTCGACCCGGTGCCGCTCGCGCCCGGAGGGGTCGAGCATCAGGATCGCGGGGGTCCACTCGGCGCCGTAGCGGGCGCCGAGCTCCTGGAAGGCCTCGGGATGATCCCGCACGTGCACCCGCACCGGCAGGAACTCCCGCTCGACGAGCTGCCCCACCTCGTCGCGGGGCCACACCTCGGCATCCAGCCGAGCACATCCCCCTCACATGGGGGCGGCGCTGAAGTCCAGCAGGATGGGCCGGTCGAGCTCCCGGGCCCGCTCGAGGGCGGTGTCGAAGTCGTGCTTCCAGTCGATGCTCATGGGCGTGCGCGCGGTTGGAGGAACGAACGACGGCGGCGGTTCCCCGATGCTGCCAGTTCCATGCCGACGCTCGCCCCGAGATGCCCCTCCGCGCTGGCACGGTCGGTGCATGAACGAGGCTCCGGACCCCCCGGGGCCGGTCCTCGACGTCTCGCGTCCCGGCGGGCGCCGGCCCCACTCACGAAGGCCGGACTTTCGCCCATGACACGCCGAGGCCGCGCTGCAGGAAGCTCGATTGGGACCAGGAGCCGGAGCCGCGACGGCCACCCACCCGCCGGGGGAGCGGACCGGGCGCGAGGGGGAGATGCGCGCGCCCGCCGCCGTGACGTGGGTGCAGCCGGGTGCCTGGACGGTCCGGGCGCAGGGAGCGGGGCCGGCGGAGCTTCTCGCCGTCGCGCGGGACGCGGGTCCCCCGGGGGAAGGGCGCTCCGGTGCTCCACCCGACGTCCTGGTCCGCTTCGTCGACGGACTCCGGACCGAAGGCGCCCTCACCCTCCTGGACGGCGGCCGCTTCGCCACGGACGGGAGGGACCTCCTGGTCCTCGACCGCGACCGGCGCCCCGTGGCGCGCATTGCGGAGCGCGAGGACGCTCTCGAGATCGTCTGCCGGCGCGGGGTGCCTCGGGTGCCGCTTCTCGGGGTCACGCTCGACCTCGCGGGTCTTCGCCGCGGATGGGCGCCGCTGCACGCGTCCGCGTGGTCGACGCCGGGCGGCCGCGGCGTGCTCGTGTCCGGATGGCCGGGGAGCGGGAAGACCGGCGCGCTCCTCGCGGCCTGCCTCGGCGGAGCGCGCCCGATCGCTGACGACCGGCTCCTTCTCGCAGCCGCCGAGGGAGCGGAGGGCGCCGTGATCGTGGGGACCGGGAGGCCGGTCGTGGTCAAGGCGTGGCACGTGGCGCGGCTCGGCCCGATCGACGGAGCGCGCCGGACCCCGCTCGACCGGGCCGAGCCGGCGGTTTTCTCGCTCGCGCGGCTCGCCCCGTGGGAGGGGCTCGCGGCGCGGGTGACCTGGGGCGTGGTGCGCCGCATCCGGGAGCGACCCCGCCGGGAGCTCGCGCTCCACGAGCTGGCGCGCCTCGCGCCGCTCGGGACGGCGCCACCGCGCCCCCATGAGCCCCGCCCGCGCCTGCGTCCCGACGTGGTCGTCCTGCTCGAGACCCGGGAGCAGCCGGAGGTGCGCGCGGAGCCGCTCGATCCGTCGCTCGCCGCGTCGCGGCTTGCGGCCCACGCGGCCCGCGACCTGCTGCCGGCGCACCAGGTGGCGCCCGCCTTCCGCTACGTCACGGGCAGGCCGGCGCGGTCGCTCGACCCCCGGGCGGCCGCGACCGACATCGAGCGGGTCGCGCTCCGGGCGCTGCGGGACGTGCCCGCCTGGACCGTCCGCCATCCCCAGCGGTGCCCGCCCGAGGTGCTGCACGACGTCATCGCCCGCCTCGCGGAGCGATCCGATCCGTCGATTCGTCCACAGTCCATCTAACTGAAGGAGCCACCCATGAAGGGGAGGATCGTCACGCTCGTCGGTGCCGACGGTGCCGGGAAGACCACGCAGGCCCGTCGCCTCGCCGACGCGCTCCGCCCGCACGCGATCCATCTCTACATGGGATCGAACCCCTCGGCGGCCACGCACGCGCTTCCGACCACCCGCGCCTGGACCGCGCTCAAGCGCGTGCTCGGGCGGAGCGTGCACCACGCGGGCCCGCCCGCGCCCGGGCCGACTCCGAGGCCGCGGGGGGCGCTCCGGCGTCTCGCGCTGCACCTGAAGTCGCTGCTCGTGGTCGCGCTCCGCGTGAGCGAGGATCTCCACCGTCTCGGCATCGCGCGGCGTCACGCGAGGCACGGCACGCACGTGATCCTCGATCGGCACCCCTTCGTCGACTACCGCACGAGGCGGGTGCTGGGCCGCGGGGGATGGATGCGCTGGGGAGACCGGCTGCACGGGGTGCTCCTGGAGCGCGTCTACCCACGACCCGAGGAGGTCGTGGTGCTCGACGCGCCCGCCGAGACGTTGTTCGCGCGGAAGCCCGAGGGCTCGCTAGAGGCGCTCGCCGCCCGGCGGCGGGAATACCTCGAGCTCGCCCGCGCTCTGCCCGCCGGCATCCGCGTGACCGTCCTGGACGCCAGCGCGCCGGCGGAGCGGATCACCGCGCGGATCCTGGAGCGGCTCGGCGCGGCGGAGCCGGAGGCTCCGCTCGCCGGGAGCTCGTCCCGGGCCGTTCCCGCCCGCGGAGGCGCGCTCCTGGGCGGCCACCGCGTGCCCGCCCTCCTGCTCCTGCTGGCGTGCTGCGCCGCCGTTTCGGCGTGCGACACCAGCTCGTCGCCCGCCGGCCCGGAGCCCGAGGGGCCCGATCCGGAGAGAGCCGACACGCTCACGGTGATGACCTTCAACATCTTCCACGACGGGGAGCGCGCGAGCCACGGCGTCCTCCCGTGGACGGAGCGCCGCGCCGGCGTGCTCGACGCGGTGCGCGCGGCCGACGCCGACGTCGTGGGCCTCCAGGAAGCCGAGCCCTGGCAGGTGGACTGGCTCCTCTCGGAGCTCCCGGAGTACGGCGCGGTGCTGCGTCCGGTGGTCGCGGATGCCGCGTCCGACGACGCGGAGACGGTCGCGGTGCTCTACCGCAGCGACCGGCTCGAGGTGGCGGAGAGCGGCCACTTCTGGTACTCGACCTCGCCGGACGAGGCCGGCTCGTACGGAGACGGCTCCTTCGGCGGGCTGGAGAGCCCGTCCATGGTCACCTGGGTCCGCCTGCGCGATCCCGAGGGCACGTCGGGCTTCTACGTCTACAACACGCACCTGGTCGCCGACGAAGGTGCCGCGGATGCGGACCTGGCCCGGGCGCGGAGCGCGGAGCTCCTGATGCAGCGGATCGCGGAGCGATCCCGGCCGTCCGATCACTTCCTCGTGACCGGCGATCTGAACATGCCGCCCGAGGACCCGGTGCTGCGATACCTGCTCGGCGAGTCGTGCGAAGGCGCCGGCTGTCCCGACGTCGCGGACGGGCCTCGCGTGGACCTGCGCGACGCCTGGGCGTCGCGGCCCCCCGACGGAGGCGGTGCGGGGACGCGATGCAACGCGGTGACGGGCGACCGGGGCCCGCGCGTCGACTACGTGCTCGTCGGCGAGCGCGGACCCGGGTGCGAGGAGTGCGGCGATCCCGTCATCGCCAACGTTGACGTGCCGGATTGGTCCTCCACGTGCCCTTCGGACCACCGTCCGGTGACCGTCACGCTCGTGCTGCCGTGATGCGCGAGGCGTTCACCCGCGGCGACGCCGCTTCGCGACACCGTCGCGGAGGGGCGGCACGACGGGCGGCCCCGGGCGGCATCGCGGAACGCCGGTCCCGCTGCGGGGAGCGGCCGGCAAACGCCCGTGGCGGCTCCGGTTCGCGGCCTCCGGGTCCGATCTGCCGTCGCGAGGCCGGCGCGGGTACGGCCCCTGCTTCTACGGCCCCTCGTCGCAGCAGTTCGTTCCTCCAGACGGGTTGAAATGGAATGAAACCAGGAAGGTGCACCCGCGGGCGGTTTCTCACCGCCGCCGCCTCGCTACTCCTCGTGCTCGGAGCCTGCGAAGACGATCCCGCCGGCATCGAGAACCCACCCGACGATCCGGAAGTCGTATCCCTCGACGAGATCTACGAGGTCGACCGCGAGAACGAAGTCCAGTACGGAGCTGCTCCCGACGAGACGGGAACCGAGCAGGCGCTCCTGCTCGATCTCTACCTGCCCAGGGACGACAGCGACGGCCTGCGGCCGGCCGTGATCGTGCTGCACGGCGGTGGCTTCACCATGGGGCACAAGGGCGAGATGACCGAGTACGCGCGCCGGATCGCGAGCCGCGGCTACGTCACGGCCTCCGCGAACTACCGGCTGCGCGAGGGCGGGACCTTCGACTATACGGACCCGGAGGACGAGCTCGGAAAGGAGGCGAAGCACGATGCACAGCACGACGTGCAGGCCGCCGTCCGGTGGCTGCGCGCCAACGCCGAGACGTACCGGATCGACGTCGAGCGGATCTACCTCGTGGGCTACTCCGCGGGTGGAACGGCGGCGCTGAGGGCGTCCGCGTATCCCGACGATCCGGGCGCGAGCGGCACGCCCGACCAGTCGTCCGAGGTGGCGGCCGTGGTCGCGATCTCCGGCTATCTCGACGAAGGGGTGCTCGAGGCCGCGGGACCGTCGCTGATGATCCACGGGGACGCCGACACCAAGGTGCCCCTGGCGGACATCTCGGGTCCGTGCGACGCGCTGGAATCCTGTCAGCTCGTGACGATCGCGGGCGGCGTCCACGCGATGGTCAACAGCAACCGGGAGCAGATCCTCCCCGAGATCTCGACCTACCTCCACGCGCGGGCCACCGGGTCCTGAGCGAAGCGGAGGTGCAGGGGGTGGCCGGAGCGCTCCGGCCGCCCCCGCACGGGGAACGAACGGGAGCCCGGCGCGTAGAGGGGGCACGAACGCACCCCTTTCCCAGGCGGCCATCGCCGCCCCCGCCGAGCGCTCCTCCACCGACACCGTGCGTCTGAAGCTCGCGATCCTCGCCCTCACGCTCCCGTCGGTCCTCTTCCTGGACCTGGTCACGAAGAGCTGGGCCCTGCGCACGCTCGCCGGGAGCCCGGGCGAGCTCTTCGGCATCCCGCTGACTCTCGCGTTCAACCGGGGCGCGGCCTTCGGCATCAGCGTCGGCGACGACTCCCGCTGGCTCTTCGTGCCGGTGACGTTCGTCGCGCTCGGCCTCCTCGCCATCCTGCTCAAGCAGGCGGAGGACCGGGACGTCCTCCGCGTCGGAGCCATCGCGCTCGTGGTGTCGGGCGCGCTCGGGAACCTCTACGACCGCCTGCGCTGGGACCGGGGCGTCGTGGACTTCATCGGGCCCGTGGACCTGGTGTTCTGGCACTTCCCGATCTTCAACGTGGCCGACATCGCGATCACCTGCGGCGCGGTGCTCCTGGCGCTCTCGTTCTGGATGGAGGAGCGGCGCCACGCGGCCGCCGAGCGGGTCGTGGTGGCCGACGATCGCCCCACCGGCGGGGTGGAGCCCGCGAGCGGGCTCGAGTAGACGCGCCCCTCTCGACCTAGCCGGTCGCGCCCTCCGGCGTCGCCGGCAGGAAGAGGAGGTACTCGACCCGGCGGCCGCGCATCCGCGTCACGCGCAGTCGCCCGCTGCCGATGTCCACCTCGTCCCCCACCGACGGGACCCGGTTGAGTCGGCCGAAGACGAAGCCTCCGAGCGTGTCGAAGTCCTCGTCCTCGTCCGGCGTGAAGTCGAGCCGCTCGGCCGCCTCGCGCAGCGACGCGCCGCCCCACACCCGCAGACGCCCCCCGGCGAGCGCCTGGAAGTCCACGGGCTCGTCCCATTCGTGCTCGTCCTGGATCTCGCCGACGATCTCCTCGATGAGGTCCTCGAGGGTGACGAGCCCCGCCGTGCCGCCGAACTCGTCGAGCACGATCGCCATCTTCGTGCGCTGCTGCCGCATCTCGGGGATCAGGTCCTCGACCGGCTTGGAGGCCGGCGCGAAGGGAAGGGGGCGCATGACCATCTCGAGATTGGTCACCCCGTCCCGGTCGGCGCGCCAGAGGTCGCGGGCGATGATCACGCCCAGCACGTGATCGAGGCTCTCCTCGTAGACGGGCAGGCGCATGTGCCCGGTCTCGAGCATCATGTCGCGCGCCTCCTGGACCGTGGCCGTCGAGGGGATCGCGACCATGTCGGTGCGGGGCGTCATGACCTCGCCGATCGACACCTCGTCCAGGCGGATCACGCTCGAGACCACCCGCCACTCGTCCTCGTCGAGCGTTCCCTCGCGGCGGCCGATCTCGGCGAGGACCTCGAGCTCGGCGCGGCTCACGGTCGGGCGCTCGCCGTGGGGCGTGAGCAGGCGCGAGAGCCATCCGAGGGGGATCAGCACCGGCTTCATGAGGGCGACCATCACGCGCAGCACGTGCACGGACGGCACGACGAGCTGCTGCCAGTACGTGGCGCCGAGCGTCTTCGGTACGATCTCGGAGAAGAGGAGGATGACGAGCGTGAGCGCGGCCGAGAACGCGGTTACCCAGGCATCGCCGAAGAGGCGGCCGGCGGCCGCGCCCCCCATCGCCGCGCCCATCGAGTGCGCGATCGTGTTGAGCGTCAGGATCGCCGCGATCGGCTCGTCGAGGTTCTGCTGGGCGTGCTGGAGCCACGCCCCCACCGACGGCCTCCGCTCGCGCAGGAGCTCGGTGTAGGAGTGGGTGACGGAGAGGAAGACCGCTTCGAGGATCGAGCAGAGGAAGGACGTCGCGAGCGCGACGCCCAGGATCCACGCGAGCGTGATCACGACCGAGGTGTCTCGAAGGGGCGGGGCGCGGCTGGACCGCGCTCACCGGGTGCCGCGCGCAGGACCCTTCCGGTCAGCGCTCGAGCTGGGCGTCGAGCGTGATGGGGACGGCGGCCAGGGCCCGGGACACGGGGCATCCTTCCTTCGCGGCGCTGGCGTGGCTGTGGAACGCGTCCTCCGAGAGGCCGGGAACGACGGCGCGGGTCACGAGCTCGATCCCGATGATGGACGGGCCGCCGTCACGCGTGTCGAGGGTGACGCGGGCATCGGTGTGGATCCGCTCGGGCGGATGGCCCGCCGTGGCGAGCCGCGCCGCGAGCGCCATCGAGAAGCAGCCGGCGTGCGCCGCGGCGATGAGCTCCTCGGGGTTGGTGCCGACACCTTCCTCGAAGCGCGAGCCGAAGGAGTACGATCCCTCCACCGCACCGCTCGCCGTGGCGAGGGTCCCTTTGCCGCTCCTCAGGTCTCCACGCCACTCCGCTTCCGCGGTGCGCACAGGCATCGTCGACACTCCACTCGGCAGGGTTGCGGATACGACCGGAATCGACCGGCCCGGATCGCCAAGATACCAAAAGGGACGCGGCCGGTCGACGGGAGGGGCGGGCGTCGGGGCGCGCCGGGGCCGGTCCGTCCCGGGAGCGGTGCCCGTCCGTCCTGGGAGCGGGCCGCCCCCACGCCGGAGCGGTCGGCCCGTCGCGGGCGCCCCGGCTGGACCCGGCGGCGCCGGGCGCCTACGGTACGATCGGGGCCCGTCCGACGCTCGGGCGCGCGCCACGCCGAACGCGCACGACGCCAGGGAGCTGCATGCCGGATCCGCACCGAGAGACCCGACCGGGAGGGGTCCGCCCGCCCACGGACGCCCCGCCGCTCGCCGCCCCGGGCGCCGGCCGGTCGCGGACCGCCCCCTCGCAGGCTGCCCCGCCGCCGCTGCGCCTGCCGGAGCGGCTCGATCCCTCGGTCTTCCAGCTCCCCGTGGAGCGGATGCGCGAGGGCTACTACTCCGACAAGTACTTCGTGCGCGCGCGGGAGGTGCTCGCGCACCATCTCCGGGATCCCGTCGTGACGATGCAGGTCTTCCAGAAGAAGGATGCCGTGGTGGCCGGCACGGACGAGGCCATCGCGATCCTGAAGCTCTGCCTCACCGAAGGCTACCGGTTCGAGGATCTCGAGGTGCGCTCGCTCCGGGACGGGGACTCGGCGGCCCCGTGGGAGCCCGTCATGCACGTGACCGGTCCGTACAGGGCGTTCGCGCATCTCGAGACGCTCTACATCGGGGTCCTGTCCCGGCGGACCCGGATCGCGACGAACACCCGCGCGGTCGTGGAGGCCGCCTGGCCGCGCACGATCATGTTCTTCCCGGCGCGCCACGACCACTGGATGGTCCAGACGGGGGACGGGTGGGCGGCCCACGTCGCCGGCGCGATCGGGGTCTCTACGGATGCCCAGGCCTCGTGGTGGGGCTCGAAGGGGATCGGCACGGTGCCACACGCCCTCATCGCCGCCTTCGACGGAGACACGGTGGCGGCCACCCGGGCGTTCGCCGAGACCATGACGGAGGAGGTCCGGGTGATCTCGCTGGTGGACTTCGACAACGACTGCGTCGGCACCTCGCTCGCGGTCGCCCGCGACCTGGGCGAGCGGCTCTGGGGCGTCCGCCTCGACACGTCCGGCACGCTGGTGGACCGCGCGCTGCTCGACGAGATGGGGGACTTCGATCCACGCGGCGTGAACCCGCGGCTCGTGGAACGGGTCCGGGAGGCGCTCGACCGGCACGGCTTCGGTTACGTCCGGATCGTCGCCTCGGGCGGCTTCACGGTCGAGAAGATCCGGCGCTTCGAGGAGATGGGCGTGCCGGTGGACTCCTACGGGGTCGGTTCCGCGCTCGTGCGGGGGAGCTACGATTACACGGCGGACGTGGTGCGGGTGGAGGGGCGGCCGGTGGCCAAGGTGGGTCGCTGGTACCGGGAGAGCCCGCGCCTGGAGCGGGTGAAGTGAGCGGATACGATGCGCAGCCGGCCGGGCCGGGCCCGGCCGCGCGCGCGGGAGGGAGCACATGAGCGAGCGGGCGCGCATCGGCTGGATCGTCGATGCCCAGGTGGACTTCATGCGGCCCGACGGCCGCCTCTACGTGCGCGATCTCGGCGACGACACGGACCCCGGTGCCGAGCGCATCGCGGGCCGTCTCGAGGAGGCCGTGCGCTGGATGCGGGAGCACTGCGATCTCCTCGTCTACACGGGCGACTGGCACGCGCTCGAGGACGAGGAGATCGATCCGGTGGCGCCCGACCCCGCGGCCGGGACGTACCCGCCCCACTGCATGGGGCGCTCCCCGGATCCGGAGGAGCGCCGGGGAGCCGAGATCGTCGAGGAGATCCGCCCGGAGGATCCCCTCGTGCTCGACGTGGGCGCGAGCGAGGAGGACGCGCGCCGGGTGGCGGAGGCGGCGGTGCGGGAGGGGCGCCCGATCTTCATCCACAAGAACCGCTTCGACGTCTTCGCCGGCAATCCGGCGACCGAGGCGCTGCTCGAGGCGCTCGCCGACGCCTTCGATCGACCGCTCGAGTTCGTGGTGGCCGGCGTCGCGCGGGACGTCTGCGTCACGCAGGCGGTCGACGGGATGCAGCGGCGCGGGCTGCCGGTCACGGCGCTGTCGGACGCCACGTGGGGCCTCGGCCTGGAGCCCGAGGCGGAGACCCTGCGGCGCTGGGCCCGCGCGGGGCGGGTGGTGACACTCGACGAGCTGGTCCGGGGCGCGGCCTGAGCGCGGCGCCCGGCCGGGCTGGCGGCGCGCCGGGGGAGGGACGAAGTTCGAGGTCCGCCGCCGCAGCCGGGAACCGTGCCATGAAACGACGCCTGTCCTTCCTCGTCCCGACGGTCCTCCTCGCCGCCTGCGCCGGAGCGGGCGCGTCGCCGGATTCCGTCGCTCCCGCGGGGAGCGGCGGGGCGGACGCCCCGGACCGGGTCTACCGGGCGTACGTGGCGGCCGAGTCCGCGGACCTGGTGCACCGCATCCGCTTCGGCCCGGACGGGCTCACGGTCGAGCGCACGATCCCGATCGGAGAGATCCCCGTGGAGACCGAGGGCCCGCACGGCCTCGTGGTCTCGCCCGACGGGCGGTACCTGTACGTCACGACCGCGCACGGGGTGCCCGACGGGAAGCTGTGGAAGCTCGACACGGCCGGGGATACCCTGGTCGCGGCGCCGATCCTGCTCGGCAACTTCCCCGCGACGCTCGACGTGACGCCCGACGGGCTCTTCGCCTTCGTGGTGAACTTCAACCTCCACGGCGAGCACGTGCCCTCGACCGTGTCGGTCGTGTACACGCCGGACATGGTCGAGGTGGAGCAGGTACCCACCTGCACGATGCCCCACGGCATGCGCCTCTCGCCCGACGGGCTCTTCGCCTACTCGATGTGCATGATGGACGACCAGCTCGTCGAGATCGACACGCGCACCTTCGAGGTCTCGCGGCGGTTCTCGCTGGCCCGGGGCGCCGAGGGGCCGATCGAGGACCACGAGGTGCCGGAGATCCTGACGGGCGCGCGCGGCCTCGTCGCCGGGGCCGCGGGGGCCGGGGCGGGCGGCCGCGGTCACGAGCACGAGGTGGCGGCGCCCACCTGCTCGCCGACGTGGGCCGAGCCGTCCCCGGACGGCCGGCGGGTCTGGGTCGCGTGCAACCTCTCGAACGAGATCCTCGCGATCGACCGGGAGCGCTGGGCGGTCGCGGCGCGCATCCCCACCGGCCCCGGTCCCTACAACCTGGACGTGTCGCCGGACGGGCGTGTGCTCGCGGCCTCGCTCAAGTCCTCGGGGGCCGTGCAGTTCTTCGACGCGGCCACGGGCGAGAGCCTCGGGACCCTGCCCACCTCGACGACGGTCACCCACGGCGTGGCCATCACCCCCGATGCGCGCTACGCGTTCGTGAGCGCCGAGGGGAAGGGGGCCGAGCCCGGGCGGGTGGACGTCTTCGACCTCGCCACCTTCCGGCGCCTCGGCGCGGTGGAGGTCGGACAGCAGGCGGGCGGTCTCGTGTTCTGGGCGATGGAGCCGGCCACGCCCGGGGCCGGAGCCACGGGGCCGCGCTGACGCCGCGCCCGCTCGTCCGCTACGAGATCGGACGCCCCGGCGGCTCCAGCCGCACCGACCACAGCCCGGAGTTGAAGTCGCTGAAGAACACGTGGCCCTTGTGGGGCTGCGCGCCCCAGACGTTCGGCTGGTTCGCGAGATGTCCGAGCGGGTCGAACGGCTTGAACACCGCGATCTCGCGTCCCTGCGTCGCGAGATTCCCCATCAGCTCGCCGCTCACGTCGACGACGCGGAGACCGCCCTCGTAGTAGGCCTGGTACAGCACGTCGTCCTCGACCCACATGTTGTGCGTGCCCGCCTCCGGGACCTCGTAGCGGGCCACGTCGACGGGGTTCTCCGGATCCGTGAAGTCGATGATGTGCACGTACCCGCTCGTGGGTGACTGCACGCCGCCTCTCCCCGTCACGGGATCGTACGGGTCGTCGCCGCCGAAGCCCTCGAAGGCGGCGCCCTCGCGCGTGAGGATCTCGTCCCCGAGGAAGAGATAGACCTTGCCGGTCGACTCCTGCACGTAGGGGAAGGCCGCGTGCGTCCGGCCCACCGGGTAGGGGAAGGTGGTCACGAGCACCGGGTGCTCGAGCGAGCCGCCCCAGCGGCCGTTCCCGACGTCCACCACGACAACGCCGTTCTCCCACTCCGAGGAGTAGGCGATGCCGTCGTGCACCCACACGTCGTGGATACGGCTGTTCGGGTGGTTGTACTCGCCCACCTGGCGCGGATTCGCGAGGTCGGTCACGTCGAGGATCACGTACTTGTCCCCGCCCGAGAGCGCGAAGAGATGGTCCCGCGTGGCGAACATGTTGTGCACGCCGCCCGTGAGCCCCTCGTCGTAGGTCGACGCGATGCGCGGCCGGGTCGGATCGGCCAGGTCGAGGAGCACGACCCCGTTCCGCCGGTTCGAGGCGCCCTCGCGCGAGAGCGCCGCCCAGCGGCCGTCCGGTGACACCTTCACGTCGTTCACCGTGCGCGCGTCGAGGCGGAGCGAGTCCGTCCGCACGATGCGCGTCGGGTCGGTGACGTCCCAGAAGTACGCCCACCCGTCGCCGCCCCACGTGCCGGTGATCGCGTAGTCGCGTCCGTCCGTGCCCTCGTAGACCCACAGGTCCGAGGTGTGCACGTGGGCGACCCGGCCCTGCCCGCGGAGCTCGACCTTCCGCACGACCTCGCGCGGCTGCACCCGCACGGTGCGGCGCGCGGCGAGCGGCCCGGCGAGCGCGAGGACGGTGTAACGGCCCGGAACCTCCGCCACGAACGCTCCGTCGCGCACGATCGCGGCCGCGCCCGGCGCCTTGATCGAATCGTCGGGCTCGAAGGTGTACGCCCAGGTGATCGGCACGTCCGGGATGACCCGGCCGCCCTCGTCGATCACGCGGGGCGTGAAGCGCAGCACGTCGCCGGTCCGGGCGTCGCCGGCGCCTCCGACGATCTCGAGACGGGCGGCCGGTAAGGCCCGCACGTCGTAGCTCCGGCGGGCGACCACCCCCTCCAGGCGGGCCTCGAGCGTGACGGTCCCGGGGGCGAGCATCGAGAGCGAGCCGAAGGCGTCCACGGTCGCCACGGACGGATCGGAGCTCGACCAGCTCACCTCGGGATCGGGGCGCTCGGAGCCGTCGGCGTGGAAGGCCCGGGCCGCGTGCTCGAGGGTGGTGCCGACGTACGGGGTCCCCGTAGCCGCCTCGATGCGCACCTCGGCGACCGCCGGCCAGCGGACGGTCACGGGAATCGTGACGCTCGGGACGGGCGCGCCCGCCGCGGCGAGGACCGCGGTCGCGACGACCTCGTACGATCCCGGCGCGAGGCCGCGGATGTCCCCGTCGCGGACCTGGACGGCGCCCCTCGGCGCTGCGAAGCGCACCGGGACGTCGAGCACGGCGCCCGACGCGTCCCGGACGGTGACGCGGATGGGGCGGGCGGAGCCCACCTCGATCTCGACGCGCGCGGGCTCGGCCTCGAGACGGAGCGCCCCGTCCTGGGCCCGCAGGGGCGCGGCGCCCGCGAAGAGCGCGCAGGCGGCGGACGTCAGCAGGAGCAGGGACGGCGTGCGGGGCATCGGGCACCTCGGGAGCAGGTCGGCACGGAACCGTTCCCGGTAGGCTGGGGCGCGGTGCGGCGGCGGGCAAGCACGCACCCGCGCGCCCGTGTCCGGGCGGCCGCCCCCGCGCGTGCGCGCGCCGCGCGCCGGCAGCTCAGGTCGGCTGGTCCACCGGGCGCACGAGCAGCTCGTTCACGGCCACGTGATCGGGGGCGGTGAGGGCGAAGAGCACCGCGTGCGCGACGTCCTCCGGCCGGAGCGCCCGCCGGCTCGCCCACGCCTCGCTCCAGGCCGCGCGCACCCCCTCGTCGTTCGTGCCCTCGAGGAGCTCCGTGGACACGAAGCCCGGCTGCACGTCCGTCACGCGGATGCCGTAGGCGGCCCCGAGCTCGAGGTGCATCCCCCAGGTGAGGGAGCGGACGGCGAACTTGGTCGCCGAGTAGACGGCGCCGCCGGGGAAGGGACGCCGGCCCGCGAGCGAGCCGATGTTCACGATGTGCCCCGAGCGCCGCTCGATCATGTCCGGCAGCACCGCCCCGAGGCCATAGAGCACGCCCTTCAGGTTCACGTCGACCATCCGTTCCCAGTCCTCCACCCGCACCTCGGCGAGCTGGTCGAGCGGCTGGATGCCGGCGTTGTTCACGAGGACGTCGATGCGTCCCCAGGCCTCGCGCG
>CAZOYA010000002.1:0-64635 GCA_964583815.1 uncultured Gemmatimonadaceae bacterium
GGTCGGAAGATGTCCAAGTCGCGCGGCAACGTCGTGAACCCGTGGGACGCGATCGCCGAGCACGGCTCCGACGGGCTCCGCTGGTACTTCATCACGGCCTCGAACCCGTGGGTCCCGAAGCGCTACGATCCGGCGGGGGTGCGGGAGAGCGCGCGCCGGTTCTTCGACACGCTCTTCAACACGTACCGATTCTTCGCGATGTACGCGGAAGTCGAGGGATGGGCGCCCTCGGATGCCGATCCGGCACCGGAGGAGCGGCCGCTCCTCGACCGGTGGCTGCGCTCGCGCCTCGACAGCGTGGTCACCGAGGTGCGCGCGGAGCTCGACGCCTACCAGCTCACCCGGGCCTACCGGGCGCTCGGCGACTTCGTGGTCGAGGACCTCTCGAACTGGTACGTGCGACGCAGCCGTGCCCGGTTCTGGGGGAACGGGGACGAGCGGGACGCGCGCGCCGCCTTCCGCACGCTCCACGACGCGCTGCGCACGGTGGCGCTCCTCGCGGCTCCCGTGGTCCCGTTCGTGGCGGACTGGCTCCACCGCGCGCTCGTCGAGGGCCGGAGCGCGCATCTCGCGCGGTTCCCGGAGCCGGAGGGGCGGGTCGACGCGGAGCTCGAGCGCGACATGGCCGCGGCACGCGCGCTGGTCTCCCTCGGGCGGGCGGCGCGGGAGGAGGTGCGGATCCGCGTGCGCCAGCCGCTGCGCACGCTGCACGCGGTGATCCCGGGCGGGCGCTCCCTGTCCGGGGAGGTCCTGGACGTGGTGCGGGACGAGCTGAACGTGAAGGAGGTGCGTTTCCTCACGTCGGCGGACGCGATCGTGCGGCTCGTGGCGAAGCCGGGCTTCCGTCAGCTCGGAGCCCGGTTCGGGAAGCGCACGAACGACGCGGCGAACGCGATCCGGGCGCTCGACCAGGAGCGCATCCGCGCCTACGTCGCGGGCGAGGAGGTCCGGATCGAGGTGGACGGCGAGGAGCACCTCCTCGAGCCGGGCGACGTGGACGTGCTGCAGGAGGCGGCGGGTGACCTCGTGGTGAAGGGGGAGGGGGGCTACACCGTGGCGCTCGACCCCGCGATCGACGACGAGCTCCGGGCGGAAGGGGTGGCGCGCGAGCTCGTGAACCGCATCCAGCGGCTTCGAAAGGATGCCGGGCTCGAGATCACCGACCGGATCGAGCTGGCGGTCTCGGGACCCGCGCCGATCCGCGAGGCGGCGGGCGCGCACCGCGACTTCATCGGTGGCGAGACGCTGGCGCTGGACGTGGCGCTCCTCGAGGAGGCCCCGCCCGAGGGGAACGGCTTCCAGCACGCCTCGACCATCGACATCGACGGCACGCCGGCCTGGATCGCGCTGCGGCCCGTCGCGCGATGAGCCGGCCGCCCGGGCCGGGGCCCGGCGCGGGGTCGGGGGACGGCGATGCGCCCGTCGTGGAGGCGTCCGGGCCGGCGTCCGGGGCGTGGGAGGAGCACGCGCTCCTGGTGGACGCGCCGGACGAGGGGGAGCGGCTCGACCGTTTCGTGGCCGCGCGGCTCGAGCTGTCGCGCACCCGTGTCCAGAAGCTCCTCGAGCGGGGGCACGTGCTCGTGGACGGGCGTGCGGCCCGCAAGTCCGAGCCGCTCGCCGCCGGGGCCCGCGTCTCGGTTCGGGTCCCGCCGCCCGAGACGGTCCTCATGGAGCCGGAGGACATCCCCCTCCGGATCGTCCACGAGGACGCCGACCTCGTGGTGGTGGACAAGCCGGCCGGGCTGGTCGTCCACCCGGCGCCCGGGCACCGCTCCGGGACGCTCGTGAACGCGCTCCTCTGGCACGTGCGCGATCTCTCGGGCGTGGGCGGGCGGCTCCGCCCGGGCATCGTGCACCGGCTCGACCGCGACACCTCCGGGCTCATGGTCGTGGCGAAGACCGACCGGGCGCACCACGGGCTCCAGGACGCGCTGCGGCGCCGGAGGGTGCGCCGCCGGTATCTCGCGGCCGTGTGGGGCCATCTGCGGGAGGCGGAAGCGACGATCGATGCGCCCATCGCGCGGGACCCGCGCGAGCGGAAGCGGATGGCGGTCGTCGAGGGAGGGCGCCCGGCGCGCACCCGGATCCGCGTGGAGGAGCGCTGGGCCCGCGCCGACCTGATCCGCGCGGCGCTCGAGACCGGCCGGACCCACCAGATCCGCGTGCACCTCCGTCACCTCGGCCATCCCGTGGTCGGGGACGCGGTCTACGGGGCCGGATGGGAGCGGGGGCTCGGGGGCGAGAGCCGCGCCTGGGTGGAGGAGCTCGCACGGAGGACGCCCCGGCAGTTCCTGCACGCCGCCGAGCTCGCGTTCGATCACCCGGCGAGCGGCGAGCGCATGCGCTTCACCGCGCCGCTGCCTCCCGATCTCGCGGCCGCCGCGGCGTGGGCGCGGGGCGCCCGCGCCGGGTAGGCGGGGCGGCGCCCGGGGCCGGCGAAACGCGCACATCTCTTTGATATCCGGCGTTTCGGGCCGATACTTTAACGCTCCCGTTCCACGGCGGCTCGTCGCCGTCGCGACACGTCTCCCGAGCGGAAAACCCGCGCCACGCGCCCCATGTCGGATCTCGATCCCAAGCTGACGTTCGAGTCCTTCGTGGTCGGTCCGGCCAATCGGCTGGCCTCGGCCGCGGCGCGTCGCGCCGCCGATTCGCCCGGGTCGAGCTACAATCCGCTCTTCCTGTATTCCGCCTCGGGGCTCGGCAAGACCCACATCCTGACCGCGATCGCCCACCAGGCGCAGCGCGCGGTGCCGGGCGGCAAGCTCGAGTACATGGCGCTCGAGAAGTACCTGGAGCGGCTCGAGCAGGCGCTCGAGGGCGGGGAGCGTGACGGCGTGTCGATCTTCGACAACATCGACATCCTGCTCCTCGACGACGTCCAGTTCCTCACGGGGCAGCAGGAGGCGCAGGAGATGCTCCTGCGCACGCTCGACCAGCTGTCGGCCGCCGGGAGCCAGATCGTGCTGGCGAGCGACCGTCCGCCGGCGGACATCGACGGCCTCGACGCGCGGCTCCTGTCCCGGTTCAGCGGGGGCCTCATCGTCGACATCGGCCCGCCGGAGTACGAGACGCGGGTCGCGATCATCCGCCGGAAGGCCGAG
Source organism: uncultured Gemmatimonadaceae bacterium (assembly GCA_964583815.1). GTDB lineage: Bacteria > Gemmatimonadota > Gemmatimonadetes > Longimicrobiales > Gaopeijiaceae > JAWLHJ01. The sequence goes on from CAZOYA010000002.1 coordinate 3,105, forward strand.
GAGCGCGGCGACACCCTGGAGCCGGGCGTCGCGGAGGCGCTCGGCCGGCATCCGTTCCGCAACGTCCGCGAGCTCGGCGGCGCGCTCAACCGGATCCTCGCCACGCAGGAGCTCGAGGGGCGGCGGGTCCTCGCCGAGGAGGTCCCGCTGCTGCTGGGCAGCGTCGCGCCGAGCCGCGATACGATCGGCGAGGCCGAGCGCGGGGAGTTCGACAGCTTCCTCGACGACCTCCTGCACACCGTCGCGGAGGTCGTGGAGGAGAAGGAGGAGCCCTGGCGGCGGGCCTTCCGCGACGCGATCGACCAGGCCGAGCGGGAGGGCTTCTCGGCGCTCCGCCTCGAACCGTACGTCGACGGCACGGAGCCGGACGGCTGGGAGGAGATCGTCCGGCGCTTCCGCTCCGACGTGGAGCGGCTCCGGGAGATCGAGAACGAGCTGGACGAGCTGGGAAACCCCTGGCCCGAGGCGGCCGCCGGCGTGCTGCGCGACCCCGACCGCGTGCAGGAAGCGGAGAGCCTGCTCACGTCCGTGCGCGAGCGGCAGCGGCCCTTCCCGCGGCTCGCCCGTGGCCAGATGCTCGACGACCTCGACGACCATCCGAAGATCGCGCTGAAGGCGGCGGCGCAGCTCGTCGCCACGGAGCGGCCGCAGTACAACCCGCTCTTCGTGTGGTCGAAGGACGAGGACCTCGCGAAGACGCTGCTCGGGGCCGCCGGACGCAGCTACCAGTCGATCCACTCGGGCACGCGCATGGCGGTGACGTCGGTGCGCGAGTTCGCGGACGACTTCATCCGCGCGCTCGGGGCGGGGGTGGCCGGCGCCTGGCGGGAGCGCTGGTGGACCCTCGACCTCCTCCTCGTGCACGGGGTGCAGGCGCTCTCGGAGACGGAGCGCGCCCAGGACGAGTTCTTCCACCTGTTCGAGGCGCTGAAGCGCCGCGGGGCGCGGGTGATGCTAGTGGCGGACCGTCCTCCGGCCGCCCTCGAGGGGATCGACGATCGCCTCCGCTCCCGCTTCGAGGGCGGGCTCGTGCTGGAGCTCGACGGGGGCACGCCGGGCGGCGACCTGATCCTCGAGGACGAGCGGGTGTCCCTCGACGCGAGCCTCATGGTGCCGGGCTTCTCCCTCGATCCCCGGTCGCGCTCGGCCGAGGCCGACGCGTTCGCCACGGCCACGGACGCGACCCCGGGCTCCGGCGAGCCCGCGGGCGTCGGCGCCAGGGGCACGTCGGCGGATCGGGCGCCTTCGCCTGCCGACGGATCGGGAAGCGGGGCCGCGGCCGTGGGGGCACGCGCGGACACGGGGGCCGGGCGGGCCACGGGTCCGGAGATCGCGCCCGTCCAGCCGCAGGCGTCCCGTTCGCAGGGCGGGGGCGTGTGGTACCCGAGCCCCGAGAACGTGGTCATCCACTGGCCGCGCATGGACGAGTTCCTGATCGAGGAGCTGGACGCGTGAGCGCGGAGGCTGCCTGATGGCCATCGAGGGCGCGCTCCAGGACGTCAGCCTGGCCGACATCTGCCAGCTCCTCGGCATGGGCCGCAAGACCGGGTGCCTGAGCATCACGGACCGCTCGAACTTCGGCTACATCTACTTCCAGAAGGGCCGGGTGATCTACGCGTCCGTGCTCAACCGGCGCGACCGCCTGGGCGAGCTCCTGGTGCGCAACCACGTGATCACGCGCAAGGATCTCTCGGCCGCCATGGAGACCCAGTCGAAGCAGCGGAACCGGCGGCTCGGCGAGATCCTGATCGCGCAGGGGGCGCTCAGCCGCGAGGACCTGCGCCGCTACATCCAGCTCCAGGTGGAGGAGGCGGTGTACCACCTCTTCACCTGGCCGCAGGGCTCCTTCCACTTCGACAGCGACCAGATGCCCGAGGAGGACGGGCTCCTCCTCGTGGACATCCCGCCCGAGGCGCTCCTCATGGAGGGGGCGCGGCGCGTCGACGAGTGGAGCCTGGTCGAGAAGAAGATCCCCTCCTTCGACCTCGTCTTCCAGCTCGACAAGAACCCCGAGGACGTCGACGGCGACTTCGAGCTCACGCGCGAGCAGAAGAAGCTCCTCCCGTTCATCGACGGCCAGCGCACGGTCCACGAGATCATGAACGAGGCGGGCCTCGTCGAGTTCGACACCGGCAAGGCGCTCTACGGGCTCATCCAGGCCGGCTTCGTGTCCCGCTCCGGCGAGCGCAGCACCCAGGAGGAGACGGGGGGCGACGAGGCGCTCCAGCAGCACCTGAACGTCGGGGTGGCGTTCTACCGCTCGGGGATGCTCGAGGATGCCGCGCGGGAGTTCGAGGAAGCGCTCGCCATCGATCCCCGCCAGGCGCGCGCGAACTTCATGATGGGGCTGATCGCGTTCCGGCGGGCGCGGCTCGAGGAGGCGCTCGAGCACTTCGGCTCGATGCCCCCGGGGTACGCGGAGAGCTACGCGGTCCATCGCAACACCGCCCTCACCCTCGAGGCGCTCGGCCGCTACGACGAGGCGCTCGAGGCGCTCGAGGCCGCCAGGGCGGTGCGTCCCAAGGATCACGAGATCTACCTCGCCCGCGGGATCATCCACTTCAAGGCGCGGCGGATCTCCGACGCGCTGGAGTCGTTCCGTCGCTACCGCACCTATCCCGGGCTGAAGGTCCCGGCCCAGGAGTACTACGCCTACACGGTGCTCGCGGCCGCCGTGGGGGGCGACCTCGACTTCGCCGTCGCGGTCGGACAGGAGGGGATGGGGCATTATCCCGACTCCGGTCCGATCATGGTGAACACGGGCGCCGTGCTCGAGCGCAGGGGCGACGTGGACGCCGCCGCGGCGCTCTACAAGCGGGCGGTCGCGGTGACGCCGCCGCCCCCGCAGGCGCACAAGAACCTGGGCGACCAGGCCTACGCGCACGGCGACATGGACGCGGCGCGGGTGCAGTACGAAAAGACGGTGAAGCTCGCGCCGCGCCTCGGCGACGACGTGTACCTGAGGCTCGGGACGATGGCGTACAAGGACAACGACCGGGACGTGGCGCTGCTCCTGTGGCGGCGCGCCCTGGACATCAACCCGCACAACGAGGCGGTACGCGCCAACCTGGAGATGCTCGGAAGCGAGTGAGACGCGCCGGAAGGGCCTCGTGCTCGGCGGCGCGTGTCGCGGCCCTCGTGCTCGCGCTGCTGCTCGGCGCGGGGACCGCGGGGTCGGAGGCGCAGGTTCCGCCCACCCTCGACGGCGCTCCCTACCAGAGCATCCGCGGCCACCGGGCCACCGTGTACTTCGTCGCGGGGCAGGCCGCGCTCGCCGAGCGGGTGCGCACCCTCCTCGACGCGCAGCCGCCGTTGCCGGCCCTCCCGCCCGAGCTGCCGAGCGGGGTCCATGCCGTCCTCGCGCACACGCCGGCCGCCCTCGACGCCGTCACGGGCGGCGTGGTCCCGGAGTGGCGGGCCGGGGTCGCGGTCCCGGCCCGGATGCTCCTGGTGATCCCGACCGGGGAGGGCACGGGCGTGCTCGATGCGGAGGGCCTCCGCACGATCCGCCACGAGTGGGCGCACCTCGGGCTGCACGCCTACCTCGAGGGGCGCCGGGTGCCGCGCTGGTTCAGCGAGGGCTACGCGGAGTGGGCGGCGGGCGGTTTCGATGCGATGGACGCGTGGCGCCTGCGGGTCGGGCTCGCGCTCGGCAGCACCCCCTCGCTCGACTCGGTCGCGCTGGCCTGGCCGGCCGGGCGCGAGCAGGCGCGCACGGCATACCTGCTCGCCGCCAGCGCCGTCTCCTACCTCGTGGAGGCGGGGGGCGAGCGCGGGCTCGCGCTCTTCCTCGAGCGCTGGCGGGCCGGCGGCTCGTTCGAGGAGGCGCTGCGCGCCACCTATGGCGTCACCAGCGGCCAGCTCGAGGAGGACTGGCGCGCGTACGTGAAGGACCGCTTCGGCTGGCTGTTCGTCCTCGCCCGCTCGAGCGTCTTCTGGCTCGTGCTCGCCGTGGTCCTCCTCTTCATGGTGCGCGTGCGACGGCGGCGGAACCGGGAGGCGCTCGCCCGGCTCCGGGCCGACGAGCCGCCGGACGTGCCGGCGTACTGGGAGGACCCGGAGGGACGTCCCCCGGAGCCGCCCGCGCCGCCCCCGGCTCCCGGCGAACACCCGGTGGACCCACGGGACGGGTTGGGGGGGTAGCATCGAGCATGACCGATCCGACCATGCACCGCATCCTGGTCGTCGACGACGACGTCGACGGCCTCGAAGTCCTGCGCATGCGCCTCACGCACGCAGGGTACGCCGTCGAGACCGCCGAGAGCGCCGAGCGCGCCCTGTCGCGCGTCAGCAAGTTCGAGCCCGAGCTCATCGTGACCGACGTCCGCATGTCGGGGATGAACGGTCTCGAGCTGCTCGAGAAGGTCCGCAGCACCATGGAGAACGTCGAGGTCGTCGTCATGACGGCCCACGACGACATGGAGACGGCCGTGACCGCCATGAAGGCCGGCGCGTTCGACTTCCTCGTGAAGCCGGTCGACCCCAAGGCGGTCCAGGGGCTCGCCGAGCGCTGCTTCCGCGAGCAGGCGCTCGCGATCGCGGCCCGGGTGGAGAGCGACCGGAAGACGGACGTGCAGGGTGCCCTGCCGCGTGGCCAGCTCGTCGGGCGCAGCCCCGCCATGATCGAGATCTACAAGACGATCGGCGTGCTGGCCCGCAACCGCGCGACGGTGCTCGTCCGCGGCGAGACCGGCACCGGCAAGGAGGTGATCGCGCGGGCGATCCACCAGCACTCCGTGCACGCGGACGAGCCCTTCATCGCGGTGAACTGCACCGCGCTCACGGACACGCTGCTCGAGTCCGAGCTCTTCGGTCACGTGAAGGGCGCGTTCACCGGGGCCGCCGGGGCCCGCAAGGGCTACTTCGAGCTCGCCAAGAAGGGCACGATCTTTCTCGACGAGATCGGCGACACGAGCCTCGAGCTCCAGGCGAAGCTGCTGCGCGTGCTCCAGGAGCGGCGCTTCTACCCGGTCGGCGGCGAGGAGGCGCGACGCACCGAGGCGCGGGTGATCGCGGCCACGCACCAGCCGATCGAGAGGCTCATCGAGGAAGGGCGCTTCCGCGAGGACCTGTACTTCCGGCTCCAGGTCGTGGAGATCGAGGTCCCGCCGCTCCGCGCGCGCCCGGAGGACATCGAGCTGATCGCGCATGCGCTCCTCGGCCGCATCCGCGACGAGACGCACCGCGACGTGCGGCGGATCTCCGACGCGGCGATGGCGAAGCTGCGTGGCCACGACTGGCCCGGGAACGTGCGCGAGCTGGAGAACGCGCTCATGCGCGCCGCGATCATGGCGCGCGGGACGATCATCGGCCCCGACCACCTGATCCTCGGCGACGAGGAGGGGCCGAGCATCCACGGGGTCGATCTCTCGCTGCAGAGCGCCATCGGCCGGCACATCCGCATGGTGCTGGAGGGCGCGGACGGGGACGAGCTCCTGGCGGCCGAGCAGCTCCGGATCAGCGTCGACGAGCTGCGCGGGCACCTGGCGAGCGACGGCGGCTGGATCCGGCGGAGGTCCCGGTCGGCCGACGCGCCGGCCTGGCTCGAGCTGGACTGACCGGGCTGCGCGGTCCGCTCCGCCCGTTCCGATATGATTGACCGGGCCGGATCCGGCGGATAGCATAGGGGCGCCATGACGTCCCGAGCCTCCCAGAGCACCCGACCCCGCCGGTCCGAGAAGCGGGAAGCGCGCGTGCGCCGCACCGCCTCCGGTGCTGCGGGCGAGGACCGTCGCGCCCTTCGCTTCACGAAAGTGAACGCGATCTTCGCCGGGTCGGGGCTGCTGACCCTCGCGCTCGGGTACTGGCTCCTCGGCGAGGGCTCGATCACGGCCGCGCCGCTCCTGCTCGTGCTCGCCTACGTGGTCCTGCTCCCGCTGGCGATCATCCGCTAGCGAGCCCCCGTCGGCGACTCCTCGCCGGCGACCCTCCCGACGTACCGCCCCGGGGCGGACGCCCGCTCTTGCGTCCGGCCGTGCGCATCCATACGATATCGTATATATACGGATGCGTAGAGATGGGCGGCCTTCCGACCGCCCTTCCGGACCTGCCCCGGAGCCGACCGATGAAGACGCCCTGGTTCCACATCCTGCTCGCGCTCGCCGACGCCACGCTGCACGGCACCGCGATCATGGAGGACGTGCTCGACCGCTCCGGGGGTCGGGTGCGGCTCTGGCCCGGCATGCTCTACGGATCGCTGAGGGACCTGGAGGAGGCCGGCTGGATCCGCGAGGTGGATGCGCCGCCGGACGCGCCCACGGAGGGCGGCCGGCGACGGTTCTACCGGATCACGCGCGAGGGGCGGCGGGTGCTGCACGACGAGGTCGAGCGTCTGAGCGCGCTCGTGCGGGCGGCCCGGGCGAAGCGGATCGGCGCGGGGGGCGAGCACGCATGAGCCCGCGCTCGGCGCCTCGCGACCCGGGCGACGGGGACGCGGCACGCGCGCGTCGCGTCTACCGTGTGCTGCTGAGGGCCTTCCCGCAGGCCCATCGCGAGCGGTACGGACCGGACATGGAGGAGGCGTTCCTCGCGCTGCTCGAGCGGGAGGCGGCGCGGGCGGGGCCGTGGGGCCGCGTGCGATGCTGGCTCGGCGCCGGCCTCGATGCGTGGGGTCGGGGGCTGGCGGCGCGCGCGCGGGGCGTGCGCCGCGGACGCGGGGGAAGACGGACGAGAGGAGGGGAGGGGATGTCCACGTTCCTGTCGGACGTACGATTCGCGCTCCGGACCCTGGCGAGGCGGCCGGCCTTCACGGCGGCGGCGGTCTCGACGATCGCGCTCGGAATCGGCGCGAACACGGCGGTGTTCACCGTCGTGAACGGGTTCCTGCTGGAGCCGCTCCCGTACGAGGAGCCGGAGCGGCTCGTCTCGCTCGTCGACGTGAACCCCGAGCTCGGGCGTCCGGCGAGCAGCGTCAGCCCGGCCAACGCGTGGGACTGGCGATCACGCAGCCGGACGCTCGAGGATCTCGCGCTCTTCTACGAGGACGGCTTCAACCTCACCGGGGACGGCCTGCCCGAGCTCGTTCCGGCGGTGCGGGTCACCCCGAACATCCTGCGGGTGCTCGGGCGCACGCCCGCCCTCGGCCGCGACTTCTCGTCCGACGAGGTGGGCGAGGGCCGCCACCAGGTCGCGATCCTCACCGACGGCTTCTGGGCTCGCCGGTTCGGCCGCGATCCCTCCGTGGTCGGAGCGACCCTCGACCTCGACGGCTACGCGTACACGGTCGTCGGGATCATGCCGCCGGACTTCCGGTTCCTCGACGAGATGCCGGACGTGCTCGTGCCGCAGGACGTGCACCCGGACGGCGCCGAACGGGCGGGCCGCTACGCCGAAGCGCTCGGGCGCCTCGCGCCCGGTGCCACCCTGGACGGCGCGCGCGAGGAGCTTCGCGGTCTCGCCCGCGCGCTGGAGGCCGAGCACCCGGACGCGAACCGAGGCTGGACGGTGGAGGTGGTCCCGCTCCGCGACCAGCTCCTGGGACGGATGGCGCGGCAGGCGTCCCACATGCTCATGGCGGCCGTGGGCCTGGTGCTCCTGATGGCGTGCGTCAACGTGGCCAACCTGCTGCTGGCACGCGCAGGATCGCGCGGCCGCGAGCTCGCGGTCCGGGCGGCGCTCGGGGCCGGCCGGGGGCGGGTCGTGCGCCAGCTCCTGACGGAGAGCCTCGTGCTCGGCGTGCTCGGCGGCGGGCTCGGGCTCGTCCTCGGCGTCGTCGGCTCCCGCGGGATCGTCCGGGCACTCCCCTCCACCCTCCCTCCCGTCTTCCGCTTCGAGGTGGACGGCACCGTGCTCGCGTTCGTGGGCCTCGTCACGGTGGGCTCGGTGCTGGTGTTCGGAATCGTCCCGGCGCTCGGCTCCGCCCGGTCCGTCGCCGAAGCGCTTCCGGGAGGCGGACGCGCCACGCCCGACCGGAGGGCCGGACGCCTCGGCGCGTCGCTCGTCGTGCTCCAGATCTCGCTCGCCGTGGTGCTCCTCGTCGGCGCCGGTCTCCTGATGAAGAGCATCGCCGGGATGCGGAGCCGGGATGTCGGGTTCGATCCCGGGAACGTCCTCGCCGTGCGGCTCGCGCCGCCGAGCAGCGCGTATCCGGGCACGGACGAGCTGCGCACCTTCTGGAGCGAGGTGGAGGAGCGCGTCGCCGCGCTTCCCGGGGTCGTCGCGGTCGGCCAGACCCAGAGCCATCCGCTCATGGGCGAGAACTGGGGCCATACCGTCCGGATCGCAGGGGGGGAGGAGACGGACCTCCCCGTGCGCACCACCTGGGCCTCCCCCGGGCTCTTCGAGGCGCTTCGCCTCCGCGTCGTGCGCGGCCGGGCGATCGAGACGTCGGACCGCGCGGACGCTCCGCCCGTGGCGGTCGTGAACGAGACGTTCGTGGCGCGCTACCTCGACGCCGCGTCCGACCCCCTGGCCGAGCAGCTCGTGCTCGAGCCGGGCGTCGTGATCCCGATCGTCGGCGTCGTCGAGGACGTCGTCGAGCGCGGCGTGGACGCGCCGCCCGAGCCGGCCTGGTACGTGCCCGCCAGCCACGCGGGCGCACGGACCCGCTCGCTCGTCCTGAGGACGTCCGGTCCACCCGAGGAGGCCCTGCCCGAGGTCCGGGCGGCGATCTGGTCGGTGGATCCGGATCTCCCCGTGCAGGACGTCGAGACGATGGAGGGGCTGATCCGGCGGCGCCTCCGCTCCTACGACGTGATCGCCGAGCTGATGGCGACCTTCGCGCTCCTCTCGCTCGCGCTGGGCGTGGTCGGGATCTACGGGGTGACCGCGCAGGGGACCGAGCGCCGGAGGAGGGAGATCGGGCTCCGCGTGGCCGTCGGAGCGGGGAAGGGGGAGGTGGTCCGCATGGTCCTGCTCGACGGGGCCCGCCGGGCGGCGCTCGGCATGGCGCTGGGGCTCGTGGCGGCGACGGGTTTCTCGAGGCTCCTCGACAGCATGCTCGTGGGCGTGTCGCCGGACGACCCGGCGGTCTTCGCTTCGGTGGCGGGGCTCCTCGCCGCGGCCTCCCTCGCCGGCGTGTACCTCCCCGCCCGGAGAGCGGCGCGCGTGGATCCCGTGCAGGCGCTGGCGGGCGAGTAGCCGGCCGGAGCGCCGCCGGCGAGCGCGGCGCGCGCTCGCACGGGGGCGTGTGGCCTCCGCCCCGACGCGGTATCTTCGGACCGCGAGTCGACGTTCCGCGCGCTCCACCGTCCACCCGCCCCACCGCCTCCACCCCACCGCTTCGCCCGCCGACTCCATGACCTCCCCCACCGGCTCCCACTGGCTCCGGGACGTCGCGGGCCACGCCGGGCTCGCGCTGGACCTGCCCGTGCGCCCCAACGTCGTGGAGCTCCGTCGTGCGTGGACGCGGGTGGTCGAGGCCTGCCGCACGAGCGACGAGGAGTTCACGCGGCGCGTGGCGGGACATTTCCGCATCGGCGTCGCCGACGTCGCGCAGCGCGATCCCCAGGCGGTGGCGCTCATCCCCGAGGGCGTGTCGAGGCGCCACGGCGTGCTCGGCCTCAGCCTCACCGAGCGCAACATCGTCGTCGCCACCTCCGATCCGTCCAACCGGTCGGCGTGGCGCGAGGTGGTGGAGCACACGGGCCGGCAGCCGGTCTACCTGATGGCGAGCCCGGTCGCGATCGCGGAGGCGCTCGAGGAGGCCTACGCCCCGAAGCGCGCGCCCCGAAACAGCCTCGAGGAGCTCGTGCGTGAGGTCGCGCGCAGCGACTTCCAGGTGGTGACCTCGGACGGCCGCGGGCGCTTCACGAGCTTCGAGCTCGAGGATCCGGCCGTGGTGCGCCTGGCCGACGTGCTGCTCCAGCAGGCGGTCCGCCACCGCGCCACCGAGGTCCACGTCGAGCCGGGACGGGAGCGCGGCCGGGTCCGCTACCGCATCGACGGCGTGCTCCAGCACGTGGTGGCGCTCCCGCCCGAGGCGCACGACCGCCTCGTGGCGCGCCTCGCCTACCTGGCGCGCGGCGGGGCGACCGGCGAGGAGGGCGACAGCTTCACCGTGCACGTCTCCGAGACGCTGCAGCGGCGGGCGCTCCTCCTCTCGACCCCGACGCCCGACGGGGAGCTCGTCACGATCCGGCTCGTGGCGCCCGCGGAGGTCCCCACGCTCGAGCGTCTCGGCTTCGAGGCCGACGACCTCGAGCGGATCCGCGACGTGCTCCGGCGCAACGACGGGCTCGTGCTCGTGGCCGGCCCCGCGCGGGCCGGGACCTCCACGTTCGTGTACGCCTGCATGCGGGCGCTCGCGTCCCGCAACGTGCTCTCGCTCGAGAGCCGCATCGAGTGCCACGTGCCGGGCGTCACGCAGGTGCGCTACGACTCCGCCACGGGGCTCTCGTTCGCCGAGACGCTCCAGCAGCTTCTCGATCGGAACCCCGACGTGGTGCACGCCGGCGAGGTGCGGGACCTCGCCACCGCCCGGATCGCGCTCCGCACGGCGGTGACCGGACGGAAGGTGCTCGCGACCGTACACGCCCCCGACGCCCCTTCCGGGCTCCGGCGGCTGCTCGATCTCGGGCTCGCGCCGGGGCGGCTCGCGGAGTCGCTCCACGCGGTGATCTCGCTCCGGCTGGTACGACGGCTCTGTCCGCACTGCGCCGAGACGGTCGCCGGCCCGAACGACCTCCCCCCGCGCGAGCGCAAGCTCGCGGAGCTGCTGTCGGTGCTCCCGCCCCGACGCGCGGTCGGGTGCCGCGCCTGCGCGGGCACCGGATATCTCGGGCAGCTTCCGGTGGCCGAGATCCTCGTGCTCGACCGCACGATGCGCCAGCTCGTGGAGGAGGGCTACGACGACGCGGCGCTCCACCTGGCCGCGCGCATGGAGGGGATGCGCCCGCTGGGCGAGTCCGCGATCGACCGGGCCCGGAAGGGGCACACGACCGTCGAGGAGGTCGAGCGGGTGCTCGGCGTCGTGCCCACCCGGGCCGAGACGCCGCGCTCGGCGGGCCCCGTGCTGCTCGTCGAGGACGAGCCGCAGGACCGTCTCCTCGTCGGGTCCATCATCAGGGACCTCGGATTCGAGGTGATCGAGGCCGAGGACGGTGAGGCCGCGCTGGAGCTCCTCCGGGAGCGCGGCGGTCGCTTCTCGCTCGTGGTGCTCGACCTGGTCCTGCCCGGGATCGACGGCATCGAGGTGCTGCGGCGCCTCCGGCAATCGCTGGACACGCAGTACCTCCCGGTGCTCGTGCTCACGAGCACCACGGACCCGCGCCGCGAGATCGAGCTGCTCGACGAGGGCGCGGACGACTACGTGCTGAAGCCCGTCGCCGTGGATCGCTTCCAGGCACGCATCCGGGCCGTGCTGCGCCGGAGCGGCGTACGGATCGAGACCGGCGGGAGCGCCGAGGCGGTCGGTGCCGGCGGCTAGGCTGCGGACCAGCGGCCCGCAGGCCCGGCTCCGCGTCGGCCCGCGAGCCCCGCGGAGCGCAGGATGACCGACGCGGACGACCGCGCGGACGCGACGCCCGGCGGGGGCGAGCCCTACCGCCCGATCGACTGCTCCGTCCACGACCGACTCGAGGCGCTCGCCACCCTCGGCGTGCCGTGCCGGATCCGCTACCGCGGGCCGGACGACGAGGAGCACGAGCTCGTGGACCGGATCGTGGACGTCTTCGCCCGGGGCGGGGAGGAGTTCCTCGACACGGCGGGCGGGGTGCGGATCCGACTCGATCGGCTGACGCAGGTGGAGCGGGTGGAGGCCTGAGCGGTCGAATCCGGGCCCGTCCGTTCGACTCCGGGGTGGAGGGACCCCACCCACACCCCGCCGGAGGGCACCGTGCGCTACACCCTGTTCCTGCACTATCCCGAGACCAGCGCGGAGGATCTCGGCGAGGACCGGCTCGCGGAGGCGCGCGCGGCGTTCCGGTCCTTCGCCGAGGAGATGGAGGACGCCGGCGTGCTCGTCTCGGCCGAGGTGCTCCAGCCGTCCACCAGCACCACGACCCTCCGCGTGGACGAGGGGGTCACCCGCGTGCTGGACGGGCCGCACACCGACGGCCGCGAGCAGATCGGCGCCACGATCGTCGTGGACGTGCCGGATCTCGACGCCGCGCTCCGGTGGGCCGGCCGCTGCCCGGCCGCGGCGTGGGGGAGCGTGGAGGTGCGCCCCTGGGCCGCGCGATACGCGGAAGGAGCGTGGGCGGACGTGCGGTGAGACAGGAAACGAGTGCGGAGGCCCCCTTTTCGCGATCCGGGGTTCTTCGTTAATGTCCCGGCTGGTCGGTTGAAACTGATTCTCAATCCCAAGCCGGGTTCCATGAAGCTCCACCGCGTGCTCGCAGGGCTGTTCCTTCTCGTGCTGACCGCCTTCCCGGGTCTCGCCGACGACCTCGCCGCGCAGGCGCCGTCGGGGGTCGTGACCGGTAACGTCGTGGACGACGGCGGCGCCCCGCTGCCGGGCCTCGCGGTCCGGCTCCGGGGACCCGTCGAGCGCGAGACCGTCGCCGACGCGTCGGGCCGCTACCGGTTCGTCGGGCTCCCCGCGGGCGCGTACACGCTCCAGGTCGAGTCCTTCGGCTATACGAGCGCCCCGGAGCAGGTCCGGGTCGGGCAGGGGACGCTCGTCGTGGACCTCGTCGCGGAGTCCGACGCGCTCACCCTCGCCCCCCTGCAGGTCGTGACGACCACGCGAGCCGGCAAGCTGCCGACCACCCTCCCGATCAAGGTGGACGTGATCGAGACGGAGCAGGTGCGACGCCAGCAGTCGCTCGTGACGAATCCCACCGAGCTGCTCGCGAACCTCGTCCCCAGCTACTCCCCGGGGCGCCAGAAGCTCACCAGCTCCGGCGAGAGCTTCCGCGGACGTCGTCCGCTCTTCCTCGTCGACGGCGTGCCGCAGTCGAACCCGCTGCGGGACGGGCGGCGCGACGGCTTCACGATCGGCCTCGAGGAGATCGAGCGGGTGGAGGTGGTGTTCGGCGCGAACGCGATCCAGGGGCTGGGAGCCACGGGCGGCATCGTGAACTACATCACCGTGAGCCCCCCGGAGTCCGGGGCGCTCGAGCAGCGCCTGAGCCTCACGGGCACCGGCAGCGACGGCCTCGAGGGAGACGGCTTCGGCTGGCGCGCGCACTACATGGCCGGGCGGCGCATCGGCGAGGTCGACGTGCTGGGCTCCTTCGGCTACGAGCGGCGCGGCCTGCAGTTCGACGGCGCCGGTCGCCCCGTCGGGATCGACAACGTCCAGGGGGACGTGGCGGACTCCGGGAGCCGGAGCTTCTTCGCCAAGGTGGGATGGGAGCCCGACGACGCGCAGCGGCTGCAGATCACCGCGAGCGACTTCCTGCTGGAGCAGCGCGGGTCCTTCGAGAGCGTGCCGGGCGACCGGGCGGCCGGCGTTCCGGCCACCTCGGTCGAGGGAGAGCCCGAAGGGGTCGAGCCCATGAACGACGTGACCATGGTCGCGCTCGACTACGAGCACGCGGCGGCGCTCGGCGGCACGCTCTCCGCCAAGGTCTACGCCCAGGATTTCCGGGCGCTCTTCGGCGGCGGTCGCTTCGACACCTTCCAGGACCCGGCCATCGCCCCGGTCGGGGAGGTCTTCGACCAGTCCGAGAACAACTCGCGGAAGGTCGGCACCCGGCTCACCTACGCGGGCCTGCGCGTCGCCGGCTCGCCCTTCGACGTCGTGGCGGGATTCGATTTCCTGCGTGACGAGACCTTCCAGAGGCTCGTCCACACGGACCGGAACTGGGTGCCGGTCACGCGCTTCAAGAACTACGCGCCGTTCGTGCAGCTCGATCTCGATGCGGGCTCGCTGCTCACCCTCTCCGGCGGGCTCCGCTGGGAGCTGGCCGAGCTCGACGTGCCCGGCTTCACCACGCTGGCGGGCAACCGGGCCGACTTCCAGCCGGTCGAGGTGGCGGGGGGGAGCCCGAGCTTCGACGAGCCCCTCCTGAACGTGGGCGCGGTGGTCACGCCCGTTCCGGGGCTCCGCTTCTACGGCACCCTCTCGCAGGCGTTCACGATGCCCGATGTCGGCCGCGTGCTGCGGGGCATCACCGAGGAGGGCACGGCGGTCGAGGACTTCCTGGACCTGCAGCCCGTGACCACCGACAACGCCGAGGTGGGCGGCGCCTTCGGCACCGAGCGATCGCACGTCGGGGTGACGTACTTCCGCTCGAGCTCCGACTTCGGCTCCCGGCTCGTGCCGAACGCCGACGGGATCTTCCGGGTCTTCCGCCAGCCCACCCTCACGTACGGCTGGGAGCTGACGGGACGGTTCGATCCCACGGACCGGCTCTCCCTGGTGGGCGGCTATTCCGACCTCGAGGGCCGCTTCGACGGGGACGCCGACGGCGAGTACGAGGCCGATCTCGGCGCCACCGACGTCGGGCCGGACCGGCTCACGCTCAGCCTCGACGCGGAGCTGACGGAGGCGCTCAGCGGCCGCGTGCAGACGTTCCACTTCTTCGACCGGGACTTCGAGGACGCCGCCGGAGCGCCGGCCGCCCGCTTCGACGGGTACACGACGACCGACGTCTCGCTGGCGTTCGCGCACGGCCGCTCGACCCTCACGCTCGCCGTGTCGAACCTGCTGGACGCGCAGTACATCACGTACTACAGCCAGGCCGGCACGGATCTCGACGACCGCTACTTCGCCGGCCTCGGCCGCACGTTCACCGTGCGGATCGAAAGCCGGTTCTAGCGCATGCGGGCCTGGAACGTCGTGAGGCTCGCCCACCTGTGGGCGGGCCTGGCGCTCTCCATCGCGCTGTTCGTGCTGGCGATCACCGGCTCGGCGCTGGTCTACAAGGAGGCGTACTGGCGGCTCGCCTATCCGGAGCTCCGCCCCCCGGACGCCGTGGTCCCGGCGGCGGACCGGGCGGACGCCGCCCGCGCGGCGCACGAGCTCTTCGGCGACGCGCTGCGCTCGGTGAAGATGCCCGAGCCCGGCGTGCCGGCCTACCACCTCTACCTGGAGGGGGGCGAGGCCTTCCTCTCCGTCGACGACCACGGGCTCGTCGATCGCTGGACGCCCCGCGACCGCCCGATGGCGCTGCTCTTCGACCTGCACGCCCACCTGATGGGCGGCGAGGCCGGGGAGCGCGTGGGCGGCGCCATCGGGCTCGCGGGCGTGTTCATGATCCTGAGCGGCCTCGTGCTGTGGTGGCCCGCGCGCCGGAGCTTCCGGCTCGCGAACCTCGTGCCGCGCGGCTGGACCCGCGGCCGCCTCGTCGCGTGGCACCGCGACCTGGGCACGCTCAGCGCGCCCCTCGTGCTGATCCTGCTCCTCACCGCGGGCGGGATCGTGTTCTACGAGCAGACGGGCACGCTGCTCAACGCCCTCTTCGGGGACCCCTACAGGGCCGAGCTCGAGCCCGTGGGCGGGGAGCGCGTCCCGTTCGCGCTGGTCGACGCCGCGACGATCGAGCGCGTCGAGGGGATGTTCCCGGGCGCCCGGCTCGTGTTCTACTACCCGCCGGCGGGCGGGAGCGGCATCCAGGGCTTCCGGCTCAAGCAGCCCTGCGAGCTTCACCCCAACGGGCGGAGTTACGTGTACCTGGACCACCGGGGCCGCGTCCTGCAGCAGACCGACGCGTGCGCGCTCGCGCCGGGCCAGAAGGCGCTGCACGCGGTCTATCCGCTGCATGCGGGGAAGGCCGACAGCGCGGTCTACAAGCTGCTCACGTTCCTCGGAGGCCTCGCGCTCGCCGCGCTCTCGTTGAGCGGCGTGTGGGCCTACCTCCGGAAGCTCCGCTCAGGTGCCGGGAAGCGGGCGGGCGGCACCCGGACGCGGCGCCGGGGTGCCGCCCGCCCCCGACCGGACGGGATCGTTCCTCAGGGCTCGTCCGCGCTCGGCCCGTAGATCTGCGGGACCGTGGAGCCCATCGGCCGGAGGTAGGTGCTGATCTGGCCGCGGTGGTGCACGATGTCGAAGAGGAAGCTCCACGCCATCTCCGAGGCGGGGCGCGACCCTCCGAAGAACTCCACCGTCCCCTCCCACCGCTCCCCGGGCAGCGCCTTCCAGCGCTCGGCGATCGAGGCGGCCTGCCGCTCGTACTCGGCCACGATGTCCTTCATCGATGCGGGCATCGCGGGCGGGTCCCACTTCGCCGCGCCCGTCTCGAGGGCGTCGATGATCAGCCGTTCCTCGCAGACGATCTGCCAGGCGATCTCCTGCGCGGTGCGGGATTTCGGGTCGGGCCGGTAGTCCGATCCCTCCGGGATCTTCTCGAAGACCTTGCGGGTCGTCGCGGATTCCTTCGTCCAGAACTTCGTGAAGAGGGCCTTCTCGTCCACGGGGACTCCTCGGCGTCGTGGTGATGCGGAGTGGGCGCCCTTCCGGACGCGCGCTCCGAGGAGGATAGGCGCGCCTCGGGAGGACGCCAAGGGAGAGGCGGCCCGCAGCTGCGGTCTCAGCCGGCGCCGGCCGCCCGGCGCAGGAGCACGATCTGCCCGGCGTGATAGATCCCGTGCTCGACGACGCCGCGGACCTGGACCGCCAGGCCGGCTTTCCCATCGGGACCCGGGCGCCCCAGCGTCCGGGGGTCCGCGGCCGCCACGAGGTCGGCGAGCGCACGATACCGGCGCTTCATCGCCGCGACCGCCTCGGACCACGCGTCCTCGCCGGTGTCCGTGACCGGGGGGAAGTTCCGCTCCTCGCCGACCTCGGGCGACCGGCCCTCCAGCCGCTCGCCCACGATCTCGGCCCACTGTCCCACGTGCAACACGAGCTCCCAGATCGAGTGCGCGCCGGGAATGGGACGGGAGGCCGCCGTGCGCGCGTCGACGCCCTCGAGGGCCTCCTCCAGCGTGGGGCCGTGCCACATCGGCCCGCCGACCACCGCGCGCAGCGCCTCCGCCAGGGCGCCGGGCGCCTCGCCGCTCTCGTCGTCCGATCGCCGCTCGAGGATCGTCCGGTAGTGCGCCGCGTGCTCGTCGTAGCCCGCGAGCAGGGCACGCGCGGCGGGGGGCACGTAGGAGCGCTCGTCGTCCTCGCCCGTCAGGCCGCGGACCGCGTCGAGGGAGCGGAAGCCGAGGATCGTGATGAACTCCGCGCCGTCGGGCGTGTCGCGACGTCCGGCGACCGCGCCCAGGTATCCCGGGAGCTCCTTTTCGGCGATGCCGGGCAGCACCTCGTCGAGGAGGAGCCGCTCGTACTCGTCGGCGCGCTCAGGGGTGGTCCGGCCGCGCCAGACCCGTTGGATGTGGCTCATGGATGCGCTCCTGTGTCCGGGGCGTCGAGAACGTGGGGGCCGTCGGAAGTCGGGGCCGCATGGGCCGGGCCATGCGACCGGAGGGCGGGTCGTCGTAGATTCGCGCGTGGCCACGCCCACGACCAGCACCCGAGCCCGCCTCCCATCCATGCGCACCCTCGTCGCCACGGCCGCCCTCCTGGTCCTGATCGCGTGTGCCCCGGAGCCGCCGGAGGGAGCTTCGGCGTCGGACCGGCCGTCCGCGGAGTCCGCCCCTCCGGCCGCTCCGGGCCCCGCTCCGGCCCGACAGGAGCCGGATTCGGCCTTCGTGGCCCTCGAGGGGGGTGGCCTGCGCGTGTTCCTGGCCTCGACCGGCTCCGCCCGACCGCTCCCGTTCGGCACGGCCTCCGCCGACGCGACGAGGGTGCTGAGCGCCGCGCTCGGAGGCGCGCCGGTCGAGCAGGGCGTGGTCGTGGACTGCGCCGCGGAATACGCGCGCTGGGACGACGGTCTCACGGTCTGGTTCGCCGACGGGCGCTTCGCCGGATGGAGCCTGGACCGCGGAAGCGCCCTCACCACCGCAGACGGGCTGGGCCTCGGCACCACGCGATCGGCGCTGGAGGCCGCGCGCGAGATCACCGTCACGCGCTCGAGCCTGGGCGCGGAGTTCACGGTGGGCGAGCTGGCGGGCCTGCTGGAATCGGACGCGGCGGACGCGCGGATCCAGCACCTGTGGTCCGGTCACACGTGCATCGCGCGGTGACGCGGACGCTCGCCGCGCGGGGGGTGCTCGGCTCGGCCGCGCCGACGGTGCGGTGCGTGCCTCGCAGACGGGCTGCTAGTCCTCCCTGAGGCGCACCCCCGGCACGTCGCGAAAGTCCGCCGGGTTCAGCGTCCACAAGGACGCGTTCCACGATACGGCGCAGGCCGCGATGGCCAGGTCGATCTCGCGGCCTCGGGGCTCGCCTGCGCTCCGGTACAGCTCCGCGGCCTTCGCCGCTTCCAGGGGACCGAAAGGGACCGCCTGGGCGCTCGGAAAGAGCGCCTCCTGCGCCTCGAGCTCCGCGGGATCGCGCGGACCACGCAGCCACTCGTACAGCACGAGCGTCGGTACGGCGATCCGGTGTCCGTCCTCGATGGCCGAGCGGAGACGCTCGCGGACCTCGCCGTCGGAGGCGAACGCCTCGATCAGAACCGAGGTGTCCAGCAGGATCACGCGCCCGACGGCTCCGCCGAAGCGCGTCCGGGGCTCCTGCGGGCGCGCCGTACGGCGGCGAGCTCCCGGTCGACCTCCGCCCGGGGGCGTTCGGGCAGGGAAGGCAGCATGCGATCGAAGGTCGCGAGCATACGCGCGCGTTCCTCGTCGCCGAGACGGCCGAGCTGCTCGTCGTAGAGCTCCAGGGCCTCCCGAACGACCTGGCTCTTCGGGATTTCCAGCCGCTCGGAGGCCCGTTCCAGGACGCGGATCGCCTGGTCGTCGAGCGTGAACGTGACCTTCTTCATGGTACCGTATATATGGCCACAATACTTATGGTGCAAGCGGGCGTGCCCGCGACCCACGCGCGCCCGTAGATTGGTGGCTTCCGGCCTCACGGTGGCCCGCGACAACCCTCCGAACGAATCCGACCGGCACTTCCCATGGGATCCCGTCACGAGCGGACCGAGCCGGTCCACGAGCCCGTCCGCGCGACTCCACCCCGCGTGCCGCGCATCGGGCGCGTCCTGGACCTCGTCGGGCTCGCCCTGTTCGCCGGTGGCGTCGCGGTCTGCGTGCGGGCCTGGAGCGGCTTCCGCAGCGTCGAGGCATTCCAGCCGGGCCCCGACGACCCCCTCTGGTCCGCGCTCCGCATGGCGGACGGCTACTGGCGGCTCCAGCGCGTGGGGGTGGGGCTGATGGTCGGCGGAGTCGCGGTCTTCGCGCTGGCGTGGTGGGTGGCGCGACGCCGTAGCGCCGTCCCGTCGTAGGACCCTACCGGGTCTCGCCCGGCCGCGGCGCGCCGGTCGCGCCCGGATCGTCGGCGTCCCCGTCCGACACGGGGCCCGTCACGAGCGGGGCGAGCATCGGCGCCAGCTGCCGGAACACCTGCACCGGGAGCGCCGAGGTGAAGCGGTACTCGCCCGCCTCGGGGCCGAGGACGAACGCCGTCAGCACGCCGAAGTAGCGGTCCCCGATGTGGAAGGTGAAGGCGGCGGTCCGGTTCACCACGGTGTAGCCGGTCACGGCGCCGGTGCGGGTGTAGGTGTAGCGCCGGTTGTCTCCGGTGCCGGTCTTGCCGCCGATCGCGACCGGAACCCCGTCCGGACCCGTGATGGAAGCCAGGGCCCGCCGCCCGGTGCCGTTCTCGACGACGTCCCCGAGCGCCGCGAGCGCCGTCCGCGCCACCTCCGGCGGCAGCACCGCTTCGCCCTCGACCGGGGCCGCGACGAGGCCCGTCTCGTAGGGCGTGTCCGGACCGAAGCGGAGACCCTCCACCATGACCGTGGGTCGCCGGACACCGTCGTTGACGAGGATCCCCATCAGCTCGGCGAGCGACGAAGGCCGATCCCCCGAGCTGCCGATCGACGTGGCCAGCGACGGCACCAGGTTCACGAACGGATATCCGAGCCGCCGCCAGGAGCGCCCGATCTCGAGGAACGCCTCGACCTCGAGCATGGTGCGGATGCGCTGATCCTGGGCCGATACGCTGGACCGGAACAGCCAGCGGTAGACCTCCTGGCGCGCGTCGGCGCTCGCCGCGACGATCTCGGCCAGCGACGCGCCCGGGTGCTGGAGCAGGTGGCGCACGACCTGGATCTCCAGCGGATGGACGCCCGACAGATAGCCGAGGTCGGGGAGGTCGTGGACGGCCGCGTCGGCGCGCCGCACCGCGTCCTCGAGCGCGCGCAGGGTCACCGTGCCCGCGGGGTCGAGCGCCCCGAGCAGGTTGCCGAGCTCCTCGGCGCCTCCCTCCGGACGCACGGCGCGGAACGCCCAGGCCGCACGCTGCAGGTTCCCCGTGCGCCCCTCGAGGAACCGCTGGAGGACCCGGTCCGCGGCCACGCCGTCGTACTTGCGATGGAACCGCGAGATGAAGATGCGCCCCTCCCGGTCCGCGAAGCGCTGCAGGTACTCCGTCCGTCGGGGATCGGCGGGGTCCTGGAGGACGAGCGCGCTCGAGCCGGGGATCCGCAGGGTGTGGTAGCGCACGATGTCGCGCATCATGCGGACGAAGACGAGGTTCACCGACTGCCGGAATCCTTCGGAGACCGTCACCCGGCGGGCGTCGTACACGTCGTCGAAGTTCGAGAACCGGTGGAGTCCGCCGCCGGTGAAGAACGCTTCCGCCGGGCTCGCCGAGTACGTCCGGGACATCGCCGCGGCGAGCGTCTCCGAGAGCGTCGCCTCGGGGCTCGCGCGCAGATGCTCGTGCGTCCAGCGCGTGAGCGGGTCGTCGTGGACCGCGACGAGCGAGTCGCGCTGCGCGGCGTCGAGACCGGAGAGCTCCCCGTGGACGGAGGCGACGATCTCCAGGTACGTCACGAGCGTCCGCAGCTTGGCGGTGGAGCCGAGCTCGAGCTTGGAGTCCCGGTTGATGTCGAAGGGGCCCGGGAAGTTGTCGGCCTGCACGCGCAGCAGGTTGCCCTGCGGCGTCCGCTCGAGCAGGAGCAGGCTGTAGTGCACGCGCGACGGGTCGGCGGCCTCGAGCAGGCGGGGGCCCGTGAGCCCCGAGGCGCGCACATAGTCCGCGTCCCGCAGGCGCGCGAGCTCCTCGGATACGGCCTGCTGCGTCGGCACGGAGATCGTCGACCGCACCTCGAGATCGAGCCGGTCCAGCTCGTAGAGGCGGCCGACCCCGAGGAGCCCGAGCAGGTTCGACCGCACGGCACTGGCGGCCTTGCGGTGGACGAAGTCGATGGGTGGCTGCTCCGGAGCGTGCGCGCGGAGCTCCATCCGCTCGCGTGCGGCGAGCGTGGACTCCGCGAGATCGGGCGAGATCACGCCGTCCCGCGCCAGGAGCCGGACGTGGCTGTCCACGAGGTCGGCGAGGTCGACGCGGCCCTGCGGCCGGGTCAGGTACCAGGTCGGCCGCCGCTGGGCCACGAACAGGCTGAGCACCGCGCGGAAGGCCTCCGCCTTGGCCTGGAGCTCCGCCTCGCTCGCCTCCTCGTCGTCCACGCGCAGGGCGGGGACCACCTCCTCGAAGTCGAGACCGTACCAGGCCCAGAGGCCGTTCCCGAGGCCGTTGACCTCGCCGTACCCCTCGATGGCGGACAGCGGCACGGCATTGACGTAGTCCCGCACGATGCGGCGCCGCGCCTCCGACGTGGCGGGCCCGTCGACGTAGGCACGCGCCGAGGCCGAGGCGATCTGCCGGAGCTTGTCGCGCGGATCGGTGGTGACGCCGCCCGGAGAGTGGCGGAACTTCTCGAGCTGGATCGCGAGCGTGCTTCCTCCCCCGGACGCGGACGCGGGGCCGCCGAACGAGCGCAGCCCGCGACCCAGGACCGCCCCGGTGAGGCGCCGCCACTCGATCGCCGGGTTCGTGGTCGGCGCGGCCGGGTCGAGCAGCTCCCGGTTCTCGATCCACAGGAGCGCGTCCCGCACCACCGGCGGGATGTCCTCGAAGGACGCGAACAGGTTGTCCGGATAGCGCGCGCGGAAGACCGGCTCCCCCTCCTCGCCCAGGACGTACAGGCCGGCGCTGCCCTTCTCCCGATAGATCGGGAAGAGCCCCCAGCCCGTCAGGCGCGTGAGGCCGGGGGAGGGCACCGCCTGGGACCGGACCACGAACCCGCGGGACTCCAGGCGCTCCCGGAACGCGGGGATCCGGGCATAGCCGTGGCGGGCGTCGTAGGGCCCGTCGGGTGCCCGGAGCGCCAGGGAGGGCGCGATCGAGTCGCTCGAGATCGTCCAGCTGCTCGCGGCGGCGAGCCGGCTGAAGGCCAGCGACTGGATCCACGACCGGCTCGTCTCGACCCAGGCGAGGGAGACGAGCGCGGCGGCGCCCGCGAGCCCGAGGAGCGCCCGGCGGCGGGGGAGCCGGGGCCGGAACCGGCGGGCCGGCTCCGCCTCTTCGTCACCGAACGGAAGCGGGACCAGCGGACCGTCCGCGAGGTCTTCGAGCGTGACAGCTGGTCCGGAGGACCGGGGGGCGTCCATCGTGACCGCAAAGCTCGATGCAAAGGCCTTTCACGACAAGGCCTTCGGACGCGGACCGGCGGGGGGGCATGGTCAGCGGGCCGCGCTGCGGTGTAGACTGCCGACGCAGCGCGTCCCACCCCTCCGAGCCCCCCATGCCGCGGACCCCACCGAGACCCCCGCAGGGCCGCCGTCCGAGCTCGCTCTCCGTGCGGCTCCTCGTGCCGCTCGTGCTCGCGGTCGGGGGCGTGATGGCGGCGTTCGCGGCGTGGGCGCTGCTGCAGCGCGAGCGGACCCTGGTCGCCGACGCCAGGCGCGAGACGCAGGCGTTCGGCACGGCCCTGGGTCTCGCCTTCGAGGCGGCCTTCGCCGACCCCGATCGCGCCGCGGTTCCGGAGATCGTCGAGCGGATCTCCCGGCAGCCGAGCGTGCACGGCGTCGTGGTCTACGACCTCACGGGACGACCCCTGGCGGGTCCCGGCGCGCTCGCCGACGAGGCGGAGTTCTCCACCCCGGAAGAGGTGCGTCGGGTCCTCGCGGCCGGCGGGGCCGCCGACTTCGAGCGGATGCAGGACGGCGTGGACGTCTACTCGGTGCTGCGCCCGATCCTCGGCGCGGAGGGGGCGGTCGTGGGCGCGTTCGAGGTGCTCCAGCCGCTCTCGTTCGTGGCGGAGGAGAAGGCCCGAACCCGCCTCCGCTTCGCCCTCAACACCGCCGCGCTCCTGGCCGCGGTGACGCTGCTGCTCCTCTGGCTCGTCCGACGGCTCGTGTCGGAGCCGCTCCGGGGCTTCGCGGCCGACGTGCGCGAGCTGGGCACGGGCCGCCTGGACCATCGCGTGAGCGCGGGCGTGGCGATCGCCGAGTTCGCGACCATCGCCGGGGAGCTCAACCGCATGGCGGCGGGGCTGCAGGCGGCCCAGGCGGAGCTGGTGCGGAGCGGGGAGGAGCGGCTCGAGCTCGAGCGCCAGGTCCGGAAAGCCGAGAAGCTGGCCATGGTCGGCCGCCTCGCCGCCGGGCTCGCCCACGAGATCGGGGCGCCGCTGCACGTCATCCGGGGGCGCGCGGACCTGCTGCTCGCGGCTTCGGAGCGCCGCCCGGCGGATGCGCGCCAGCTCGGCATCATCGTGCAGCAGATCGACCGCATCACGCGGATCGTGCGCAAGCTGCTCGACTTCGCCCGCACCGGCGAGCCGTCCCGGGAGGTCGTGGATCTCGTCCCGATCGTGGACGGGGTGCTCGAGCTCGTCTCGCTCGAGCTCTCGCGCACGGGCATCCGGAGTTGCCGCTCGGGCGTGCCGCGGGCGCTCGTGGTGGGGGACCCGGATCAGCTCCAGCAGGTCCTGCTGAACCTCGTGCTGAACGCGTCGCAGGCGCTGGCGGAGGCTCCCGGCGAGCGCGCCATCGAGGTGCGCGTATCGCGCGCCGCGGGGAACGGCGCCGGGGAGATCGTCGTCGAGGTCGTCGACTCCGGCCCCGGGATCCCGGCCGAGTTCCGGGACCGCGTCTTCGAGCCCTTCTTCACGACCCGGGGGGGACGCGAGGGCACCGGGCTGGGGCTCGCCGTGGCGCGGTGGATCGTCGAGGAGCACCAGGGACGGCTCGACGTGGCCTCCGGGAACGGATCGGGGACGGTGCTCTCGGTCGCGCTTCCCGCCGGCGAGGGAGCGGACGATGGCCGGTGAGCGCATCCTCCTCGCCGAGGACGACCGGGACCTGCGCCTCCTCCTCGCCGAGGTGCTCGACGGGGCCGGCTACCGCGTGCGCGCGGTAGCCTCGGGCGCGGAAGCGCTGCACGAGCTCCGCGATCCGGAGCTCGATCTCGTCGTCACGGACCTGATCATGCCGGGCGCGAGCGGGAAGGACGTCCTGCAGGTGGCGCGTGAGCTGCGGACCGATCTGAACGTGCTCGTGATCACGGCGTTCGGCACGATCGAGTCCGCGATCGAGCTCGTGAAGCAGGGCGCTTTCGACTATCTGACGAAGCCGTTCTCGAACGAGGAGCTGCTGCTGTCGGTGCAGCGCGCGCTGGAGGAGAGCCGGCTGCGCCGAGAGAGCGCCTCGGCCGCCCGCGACCCGGCCGTGCCGAGGGGGTTCGTGGGCGCGAGCGGGCCCATGCGCGCGCTCTTCGAGATGATCCGGAAGGTCGGCCCCTCCCCGCTGCCGGTACTGGTGACCGGGGAGACCGGCACCGGGAAGGAGCTGGTCGCGCGCGCCCTGCACGACGCGAGCGGGCGCGGGCCCTTCGTCGCGCTCAACTGCGCGGCGCTCCCGGAGAACCTGCTCGAGTCGGAGCTCTTCGGACACGAGCGCGGCGCGTTCACGGGGGCGGACCGGGCGAAGCCGGGCCTCTTCGAGGCCGCCGACGGGGGGACGCTCCTGCTCGACGAGATCGGCGAGCTTCCGCTCCCCCTCCAGCCCAAGCTGCTCCGCGCGCTCGAAGGCGGCGAGATCCGGCGGGTCGGCGCGACGCGGCCGCTCACCGTCGAGGTGCGCGTGATCGCGGCCACCAACCGCGATCTCGAGGAGGAGGTCGCGGCCGGCCGGTTCCGCGAGGACCTGTACTGGCGACTGAACGGGCTGTCGCTGCACGTGCTGCCGCTCCGGGAGCGCCCCGCGGACATCCCGGCGCTCGTCTCCCACTTCGTCGAGCGGCACCGGGCCCAGCTCGGAGCCCGGGATGGCGGCGGGCGGGAGGACGGCGGCCCCCGGTTCACGGCCGAAGCCATGGGTCTGCTCACGAGCTACGCGTGGCCCGGGAACGTCCGGGAGCTCCGCACGCTCGTCGAGCGGTGCGTGACGCTGGCCGACGGCGGCGTCGTCGACGCGAGCCTCCTTCCCGATCGCGTGCGGCGCGGCGGGCTCGCGCGTGCGACCGTCCGGGACGCCGCCGCCCGGCAGGTGCGCCTCGCCGAGCTCGAGCGGGCCTACATCCTCGAGATCCTGCGCAGCACCGGGGGCAACAAGTCCCGGACGGCCGAGATCCTCGGGCTCGACCGCAAGACGCTCTACCGGAAGCTCCAGGAGTACGCGACCGAGAGCGAGGCGTAGCATCCCGCCCCGCCGGTGGGGCATTTCGCCCCGGTGCGGGTGGCGCGGAGGGCCGGCGGGGCCCCGGGGGAGTGGGCCTGGCCGGTGTGCAACTCGTTGACCTCCCACGGGATGCGGCGTCCGTGAGCCCTCTTGCCGCGCCGGTCCCGGAAACGGCACGCTTCGCGCATGGGCACCCCGCGCGACAGCGTCGCGGACACGCGACGCGCGCAGGGACGCGCCGTCCCCGTCGCGGACCAGCACACGGGCGGGGCCAGGACCCCGGAGGAACGGATGACCAGGAAGCATCGCAGACTCGCGCACGCCGGCATGTTCGCCGCCATCGGCTTCGGTGTGGCCGCATGCGGCGGGGGGCAGCCCCCGGAGGAAGCCGCGCCTCCGCCCGCGCAGCCGGCGGCGACGCAGCCCGCCGCCCGTCCGGCCGCGGACGATGCCGCCGCGCGCGCCCGCGCGGCCGAGGAGGCGGCCCGCGAGCTCGCCCGCAAGCGCGCGGTCCTCGAGGAGATGGTGTTCTTCGACTACGACCAGTCGTCCATCCGGGACGACGCCAAGCGCCTGCTCGACGCGAAGGTGGCGATCCTGCGGGCCGAGCCCGGCATCCGGCTGCAGATCGCCGGCCACGCCGACGAGCGCGGCTCGACCGAGTACAACCTCGCGCTCGGCTCGCGCCGGGCGAACGAGATCCGGGACTACCTGGTCGGCTTCGGCCTGTCGGCGAACCGCTTCGAGGTGACGACCTACGGCGAGGGCCGGCCGCTCGTCCAGGGGAGCGGCGAGAACGCCTGGAGCCGGAACCGGCGGGGCGAGTTCGTCATCAGCGCGGGGCTGGCGGCGAGCAGGGACTAGGCAGCGCGGGGCAGGCGGGCCGAGCCCGCCCGCCGCGGCATGCCGGGTGGAGGGCCCCATGGAGGCCTCGACCTCCGTGGGGCCCTTCGTCGTGTCGTGGGGCGTGGGCGTCACCCCACCGGCCGGCCGTCCCCGGTGGATTCGGCAGCGGCGACGGCCACGGGGTACCGGCCGATCACCTGGACCTCCAGGGCGAAGGCCCCGAGCGCCTCGAGCAACGCACGCTCGAGATCGGCATCCACCGGGACCACGTCGGCGTAGAACCGGTACTCCCACGGCCGACCGACCTGCGGACGGCAGTCGAGGCGGGTGAGATCGAGGCTCCGCTCGGCGAAGATCCCCAGCGCGCCGTGGAGCGCCCCGGGCCGGTTCCGCAGCGTGAAGGCGAGGGAGAGCTTGCCGAGCTCGGGGCCGGGCAGGGGACGGGTCCGCAGGGCGAGGAAGCGCGTGTAGTTGCCGGCATCGTCCTCGATGTCTCTCGCGACGACCGTCGCACCGTGGATGCTGCACGCGAGCTCGGAGCCGACGGCCGCGTCCCACGGCGCGCCCCGCATCAGGTCGCGGATGCTCCCCGCGGTGTCCCAGGTCTCGGTGACCTCCAGCCATGGATGATCCGCGAGGAAGCGTCGACACTGCAGGAGCGCGACCGGGTGGGACGCGATCGTCCGGGCGTCGGCCAGGGTCGTGCCCGGCCGCGTCGCGACGCACAGGCGCACCCGCACGAGGGTCTCCGCGACCGCGTGCACGCCGTGGCTCGCGATCAGGTCCATCGGACGGGTGACCGTGCCCGCGAGCGTGTTCTCGACGGGGATCACCGCCAGGTCCGCGGAGCCGTCCGCCAGCGCCGCGAACGCGTCCTCGAAGGTCCGGCACGGCACGATGTCGGGCCGGTCGACGATCTGCAGCGCCGCCTGCTGGCTGAACGCCCCGATGTCACCCTGGATGGCGACCTTCATGGGGCCGCCTTCCTGGAGAGCTCGAGGATGCGCCAGTAGATATCTCGCACGAGCTCGGGATCCAATCCGAGCTCCCGGGCGCCACGCGCCGCGCCCGCCACCACCGCCGATTCGCGACGGAGATCGAGCGTCGGGAGGTCAATGCGGTGCTTCAGCCGCTTCGCCTCGAGGGAGAGGCGTCCGCGTCGTGCGAGCAGCCGGAGGATGCGCGCGTCCACCCGGTCCAGCCGGGCCCGGAGCTCGACCAGCTCCGTCGGCGCCTCGCCCGTGCCGGGGGTCCAGGTCTCTGTCTTGGTCATGGGTCTTTTCCGGAGCACATGCCCGGCGACCCCCGCACGGAGACCTGCACCACAAAGAAAAAGGCCCCCGTGTCACGGGAGCCTGCCGTCACCGCTCAGATGATGGAGAAACGATCTCTCCACGCACTCGTCAGCGCCGGCGCCTCCCCGTAGGAACGCGCCGGATAAATCGAGCCGTGGGAGCGATGTGGTGGTGCATGGGAGGAGGGTGGCCCCGGG
Source organism: uncultured Gemmatimonadaceae bacterium (assembly GCA_964583815.1). GTDB lineage: Bacteria > Gemmatimonadota > Gemmatimonadetes > Longimicrobiales > Gaopeijiaceae > JAWLHJ01. Next base: position 30,727 of record CAZOYA010000002.1, read on the forward strand.
AGGGGCTCGGGTCAAGTCTTCGTCTCGTCACCGTAGCTGAACCCCGGTCCGGTCACTGCGCGGCGAGCAGCTCGTCGACGAGCACCACGCCGTCGTGCCGGGTGGTCCTTCGGCTCACGGCTCCGTCGTGGTACTCGTGACGGAGCGTCCGGCAGCCGCAGCCGTAGAGGCTCATGTGGCTGAGCAGCACCTCGCTTTCGTAGTCCTCGAACTCCTCGACATCCGTGCGGCGGCCACAGGGTGCCGTGCGGCCTCCAGACCTTCCAGTCGTGTTCATGCCTCGGCTCCTCGAGAACGACGTGCGCTCCGCGTCGGGAGCGCGACCGGTCCTCCCTCCATTGTCTTCTGGAACCTGCGGACCGGCGCACGCCGATGCCTGGACGTGCGCCGGCCGTTCGCAGACTACGGCATCGGTGCCGACGGCCGATCCGTCGTCTCGCCATCCCGGGCGGTCGCCGGTCGTGTAGCCCTTCCCCGTGGTCCCGCGGTGGACGGCGCCCGGGCCGGCGGAGCTGCCGAGCTGCGCGCCCAGTCGATGAACCGCACGGAGCCCAGCTGCGCGTCGGAGCCGGGCAGCAGCGTGTCGTTCATGAGTGGCACGCCGAAGTAGCCGGCGTTCGGGTCGGTGACCACCTCGCGCCGGTCTCCGAGCTCGGCCAGGTGCTGCCGAACGAGGTCGTCCATCCGGAACTGCTCCGGGCCCGCGACCTCCACGATGCCATGGGCCGGAGGACCGACGGCCACCCTGGCGAGCGCGTGCGCCACATCGTCGGCGGCGATGGGCTGGATCAGGACGGGTGGAACGCGGACCGTGCTCCCGTCGCTGGAGGAATCGGCGATCGGACGCACGAACTCGAAGAACTGGGTCGCGTGGACGATCGAGTACGGAATGGAAGCCTTCGCGATCAGGTTCTCCTGGGCGAGCTTCGCGCGGAAGTAGCCGCCGTCGGACAGGCGGTCCGTGCCGACCACCGAGAGCGCCACGTGGTGGCGCACGCCGACCGCAGCTTCGGCCTCGAGGAGATTCGTGGTGGACGCCGTGAAGAATGCGAGGGCGGCCTCGCCATCGAGCGACGGCGAGTTCGAGACGTCGACGACGGCATCGGCACCCTGAAGCGCGTCCATCACGCCCTCCCCCGTCACGGTGTTCACACCCGTGTCGGGCGACGCGGCGATCACGTCGTGACCTCGCCCGCGAAGCTCGCCCACGACCCTGGATCCGATGCGCCCGCTCGCGCCGATCACCACGATCTTCATCGTGCCTCCTGGAGCGTCGCTCCGGGCGATGATTCCGCGCTCGTCCGGCCGGTCGCGTGCTCGTGGGTCGAGGGTGAGCGTTCCGCGCGGAGGAACGCGAGCAGGTCCGTGTTCACCTGATCCTGGTGCGTGGTCGTGATGCCGTGCGGCGCCCCCGGATAGTAGGTCTCCCTCACATCGGGGATGAGGCGCGCCGACTTCATGGCCGTAATGCCGATCGGGACCACCTGGTCGTCGTCGCCATGGAGCAGGAGCGTCGGGACATCGATGCGCTTCAGGTCCTCCGTGAAGTCGGTCGCCGAGAAGGCCTCGATGCACTCGTAGGCGTTCTTGAGCCCCACCTGCATGCAGAGTCCCCAGAAGTGATCGAGGACCGCCTGCGAGACCTGCGCTCCGTCCCGGTTGGTGCCGTAGAAGGGCACGGCGAAGTCCCGGTAGAACTGTGCCCGGTCGTTGAAGAGGCTGCTCCTGAGCCCATCGAATACCTCGAGCGGGATGCCTGCGGGGTTGGATTGCGATTGCAGCAGCACGGGCGGCACGGCGGAGATGAGGACCACCTTCGCCACCCGCTTCGTTCCATGCCGCCCGACGTAGCGGGTCACTTCGCCCCCGCCCGTCGAATGCCCGACCAGGGTGACGTCCGTGAGATCCAGAGCCTCGATGACGGCTGCGAGATCATCGGCGTAGGTGTTCATGTCGTTGCCGGACGAGGTCTGGCTCGACCGCCCGTGGCCGCGCCGGTCGTGCGCCACGACGCGGTAGCCGTTCTGGGCCAGGAAGAGCATCTGAGCGTCCCAGGCGTCCGAATTGAGCGGCCAGCCGTGCGAGAATTTGACCACCGGCCCCTCTCCCCAGTCCTTGTAATACAGTTCCGTGCCGTCCCTCGTGGTGATGGTGCCCATGGTGCCTCCGTTCGAAGAGGTTGATCGGATGACGCAACCTCGGGAGGACCGCGGCGCGGGCGCGTCCGTCGAAACGACCGGTCCTGTCCCTGGTCGTGATCGGACGCCGGCCGGGTGACCGGCCGGGCACCTGGCCGGCCCGGAGGCTACGCGCGTGGCGCCGTGCCGCGCCGGGCCTGGAGGGTCGAGCGAAGCTGCTTCCGCGAGCGGATCCCGAGCTTCGCGTAGACCTTCCGCAGGTGGTACTCGGCCGTTCGAGGGCTGATGAAGAGGTGACTGCCGATCTCGACGTTCGTGTGTCCCTCGGCAGCCAGGCTCGCCACCCGGCTCTCCTGGGCGGTCAGCGCTTCGTGGGGCCGTGCGGCTCGCCGCGGGACGATCTCGCCCGTTGCTTCCAGCTCGATCCGGGCTCGCTCGGCGAACGCGTGCGCTCCGAAATGCTCGAGCATGTCGTGCGCGCTTCGCAGGTGCTCCCGCGCCTCTGCGCGGCGACCCTCCCGGCGAAGCCACTCACCATAGACCAGGTGGGCACGTGCTTGCTGGCACGCGACCCTGCTCCTGCGAAGCCGCTCGATCCCTTCGCGGTAGAGCGCCTCCGCTCGTGGGCCGGCCTCGAGCAACGCGCTCGATCGCGCCAACAGGCCGAGCCCCCAGTCGCTGCCGGTGCTACGTGTACGCTCCTCGAGCTGGCCGAGCGCGTCGGCCGCCTGGGCCCGGGCATCGACCCGCGCGGCCGCCTCCACCAGCTCCACGAGGGACCATCCGACGAAGCTGAAGGCGTCGCCTTCGCACCCTTCCCGGGCCGCTTCGAGCGCCGCTCCGTACCGGCCCAGCCCGTTGTAGAGCACGGCTGTCGCGTAGCCGGCGACGGTGAGCACGGTGCCCTCGCCTCGAGCCCGGGCGCCTTCGACGGTGCTCGCCATCCGGTCCAGGGCGCGCGGCTCGTCGCCCTGCCACGCCGCCAGCACCATGGAGGCGTACGACACCGGCGCGTACCGGGTCGTCGCCGTGATGGCGTCCGCTTCTTCGATGAGCCCGCACGCCCCCATGAGGTCGCCGCCGTGGAGACGAGCCCCCGCGAGATAGACGAGCGCCACGGGGAGCGCGGCCAGCGCGCCCGTCCGACGGGCCATGTCCACGGCTCGAGCCGCCACTTCCTCCCACGTCTCGTAGTCCCACAACTGATGGACGGCCGCCTCCTGCACGACCGGAGCCATCCACAACCAGCGCATGATCTCGGCCTGGCTCCCCGCCTCCTCGCGGCGGAAGGAGAGCAGGGCATCCTGCAGCGCGGGCACGCCCGCGCCGTACCCTTCGGTGAGCAGGGTCACCGTGGCATCGAGGAGGACGTCGACGGTCCGTGTGGGGCGGGACGCCGGTGGGGCCGCCCGGGCGGATTGGGCCACCGCGCGCAGCCCGAGCCCATCACCCAGCCGACCGACGATGATCGCCGCTTCCAACGCCTCCATGTAGGTCTCGCGCGCCAGCGCGGCGTCGACCGCAGCGAACCGGGCGGCGGCGTCCACGAGGAGCGGGGGAGCGTCGCGCCCCCGATGCTCGGCGAAGGATATTCTCGCCCGGAGCCGTACCAACTCCGCGCGCTGCCGCGGATTCAGGGGGCAGAGCTCGGCGGCCGCGATCAGCTCGTGCGCCGCATCCGGCGCGCCGGCCTCCATCATGGCCTGCGCCGCCGCCACGGCACGTGCACCCCTCCGGGTAGCCTCCGGCGTGAGTGCGGTGGCACGTCGCAGCAAGGCCGCCGCCGCCGCGACACCGCCCCGACGTTGAGCGCGCTCCGCCGAGCGATCGAGCTCGTCGGCCACGGTCTCGTCGGGCGCGATCAGGGACTGGGCGCGGTGCCAGGCCCGTCGATCGGGATCCTTTTCAGGATCCGTGACATCGGCGAGCGCACGATGAACGGCCTGGCGATCTTCGATGGCCGCGGTCCGATAGATGGCGGACCGGACCAGGGGGTGTCGAAACCTCACGCGCGTTCCGAGCTCGATCAGACCCGCAGCCACGGCTGGCGATGCGTCATCCGCGTCGATGCCGAGCTTCTCGCCGGCCCGCTTCAGGAGTGTCACGTCTCCGACCGGATCGGCAGCCGCGGTCAGGAGGAGCAACCGGGACGCGGTCGGGAGCGTCCGCACGCGGCGAAGGAAGCTCCGTTCGATGCGATCCGTGAGCTGCTCCGCTACCGGTTCCGCGAACCCGCCGGCGAGCTCCGCGGCCGTCAACGCCTTGGGCAGCTCGAGCAGCGCGAGCGGATTCCCGCGCGTCTCCGCGACGATGCGGTCGCGAATCCGAGCATCGAGCCGGCCGGGGACGGCCGCTTCGAGGAGCGCTCCAGCGTCTTCGTCTCCCAACCCGTCGATCGCGAGGACCGGCAGACCGGTGAAGTCCCCGTCCTCGCACGGCACGCGCAGGCTGAAAACGAGCGCGGCGGGCTCCGCCAGGAGGCGGCGAGCGACGAAGCCGAGCACGCGGGCCGAGGCCCTGTCGAGCCACTGCGCGTCGTCCACCAGGCACACCAGCGGTCGCTCGCCGGCCGTCGCAGAGATCAGGCCAAGAACGGCCAGGCCCACGAGAAAGAGGTCCGGTGCGCCGGTCGTGCCTAGCCCGATCGCCGTGCTCAGGGCCTGCCGTTGAGGCTCCGGAAGGCATTCCAGACCGCCGAGCATCGGGGCGCAGAGCTGATGCAGCCCGGCGAACGCCAACTCTGCCTCCGCCTCCACACCGAGCGCGCGCTCGATGCGGCATCCGGACGCTCTCTCGGCGAGATAGTCCAGAAGGGCAGACTTGCCCACGCCTGCCTCTCCTCTCAGGACGATCGCCTGGCCACGCCCCGCTCGCATCGCGAACAGGAGTCGATCCAGGGCCTCGCACTCGCTGCCCCGGCCGAGCAGACGCGACCCCCCGCGCTGGTTTGCCATTCCTCCCGTCAAAGCCTCAGGGTACGAACCCGATCCCGGATCTTAGCGGAGCGGTGCTGGCACCGCATCGAGCCCTTCCATGCGAGGAGTCATCGTGACGGACCCAGCGGAGGGCGGTCCAGGCGATACTCCACGATCGTGGCCACGTCCAGCGAATCTCGCCGGACAGCCAGCAGGCGCTCCCCGTCCGTCCAGTAGGGCGACCGCACGTTCGGCGGCAGGACCAGGGACCCGAGGTAGCGACCTCCGATCGACAGGATCCGCCAGACACGCGTGTCCAGCGGAATCCGGGGCTCACCCGCCGGAGTCGTGAGCGCCGTCTGGTCGAGCGCGAAGAGCGAATCGCCGAGCGGCACCACCCAGCTCCACAGGACGTTGTGATCTCCGAGGTTGTCGGCCAGGCTCGGCGCGAAGGTGGCGACCTGCTCCCGTGCGATGCGCTCGTCCTCCAGGGTGAGGGCACGCCGCTCGAAGGGGAGGCGGATCACCGCTCTCAGCTCGCCGGAATCGTCGAAGTGCCGAAACTCGGCGACGTCGGTGCGGCCGACCACGACCCCACCCGAGCCGATGGGAACGTACGTCCCCGATCCCGAGAACAACGGCGGGGGACGGCCGGGGAAGCGCTCGTCACGGCTCCGGGAGAGGGGCGCCACCGAGACGGCTGGTCCGGATGAGACGTCGAGACGAAGCACGCTGTCGGTGAGCTGCCCGGTGTCGGGATCGCGGAAGTACCTCCAGACGAACACCTCGTGCGTCCCCGGGCGCTGGACCATCGTGCCGCCCCCTCCCGGGATGTCGACCGCATTCGACCGAAGGAGCTCCCCTCGAAGCGAGTAGTAGCTGACCCGACGATTTCCGGCGTCGAGCACGCCCAGGGTCTCCTCGTCCTCCGGCCAGATCTGGGCGTTCGAGCTCCAGATCTCGCCCGGACCCTGCCCGGCGGGGCCGAACCTGGCCGTCACCGAGTCGCGGACGGCATCGATCACGACCAACCGAAGCCCCGAGCCGTCCAGCACGACGAGCGTCCCGTCCGGAAAGCGGGTGAGTCCCTGCGGCTCGAAGATCATCGGCATCGTCGAAAGGCCTTCGGCCGCCGTGGCGATCTCCCGCTGCAGGGTCAGGTGCCACTGTAGCGACACCTCGTCCCAGGCAGGCATCTCGGTCGTGGTGAAGATCGCGACGCCGGCGCTGTCGGTGACGGTCATCTCGACGAGGGGTGTGGCGGCGCGTGGCTCGCATGCGCATAAGGAGCCCGTGACGATCAGGACTGCCGAGGCTCGACGCATACGCAGCTCCTCGTCATGCATTCATGATCGATATAGACCGTGGATTCTCAAGACGCCATTGAGCGGCCTCCGCGCATGATCGCGGTCGCCGACATCGAGGCGCTCCTCTCCGGCCGTAATTCGCCAGGCGCCCGTGATCGGCCCGCTTCGATTCGAAGCCCTCGCGTCCAGCGAACCGGGTTCGCTCCAGACCTCCGCGCCCCGGCGGTCCCACCGTGCCCGCGGGCACGATTGCCGATCGCCCGAGACCGGAATATAGTTATCAACTTACCCTAGTGCCGAATAGCTTCGACGCGCCATCTGGGCGGTCGCCGGGAGGGCTGATGGATCCGCAGGATGAAACCGTTGCTTCTTTCCTTCCGCTCAAGCCCGCCGATTTCGAGATCCTGTTCGCCCTCGCCGATGGATGCCTGCACGGCTACGCGATCGCGAAGAGCATCGCCGCGCATACCCAGGGAATGGTTCGGATCGAGGCGGGCAATCTGCACCGGACGCTGCGCAAGCTGGTGAGCCAGGGGCTGATCGCCGAGACGGAGGAACGGCCCCGCGGAGAACCCGAGGACGCACGTCGCCGCTACTGGGTGCAAACGCCGCTCGGACGTGCGGTGCTCTCTGCGGAGGCGGCGCGCATGCGGGAACGTGTGGCGAGGGCTGAAGCCAAGCGGCTGATCCCCCGGAGCGCGGAGGGTTCTTGAGGAGACCTCTCCGGGATGGTCCGCCAGCGCACCGCCTCGTCGTCGGTCTGTACCGGACCATTCTTCGGCTCTACCCGCCGTCCTGGACGGAAGCAGATCGGCGGGACATGGCGGCGTTCTTCACCGAGCGCTACCGCGAAGCATGGGCACGAGGGGGCGCGCGTGCCGCCGTGACGGCCGCCGCCCGCGCCTTCCTGGATGCGGCCGCGACCGGCGTGATGGAGTGGCTGCGAGCGAGTCAATCCACACGACGGATCGAACGGAGCCACGGAGGAGGTATGGGAGAGGTGGTGGGAGGGATGGTGCGCGACGTGCGTGTGGCAGGACGAAGCCTTCTTCGCAGTCCGGGATTCACCCTCGCGTGCGTGCTCACGCTGGCGCTGGGGGTGGGGCCGAACACGGCGTTGTTCTCGGTGCTTCACAGCCTCGTCCTGGCGCCTCTCCCGTATCCGGAAGCGGAGCGCCTGGTCGTGATCCGGCGCGACCTGGTGACGCGCGGCATCTCCAACTATCCGGCGGCCCCCGCCGACCTCGTGGACTACCGCGAGAACAGCGACGCCTTCTCGGCCATCGCAGGCTACGTGAGCGCGGCCCCGATCGTGACCGACGGGAGCGACACGGAGCGCCTCAGGGGCATCTCGGCTACCCCCGAGCTGTTCGAGGTTCTCGGCGTACGGCCGGCGCTCGGACGGGCCTTTTCGCCCGAAGAAGGAATCGCGGTCGCCCCTGGCGAGGGACAGCCCCAACGCCCGTTCCCGGTGATCATCTCCCACGGATACTGGATGCGCGCGTTCGGGGGCGATCCCGACGCGGTCGGAACCGTTTTGCCGTTCGCAAACGCCAACGGCACGATCGTAGGCGTGATGCCCGAAGGGTTCCGGCTCCTGCTGTCCCCCGACGACGGCGTGCCGGCCGAGCCCGACGTCATTCTCCCGTTCACCATCGACCCGCTCGATCCTTTTCGCGGCTCGTTCTTCCTGGGCACTCTGGGCCGCCTGGCACCCGGCGTCTCCCTGGATGTCGCCGAGGAGGAGATGAAGGCGGTCGGCGCGGTGCAGCAGGCCAAGTATCCCAGTGCGCGTGCCGCAGGCACGACCATCCGGCTCGCACGGCTCGAGGATGACGTCAGCGCCGAGGTGCGTCCGCTTCTTCTGAGCCTTGCCGGCGCCGTGGCGTTCGTGCTCCTCATCGCCTGTGTGAACGTGGCCAACCTCCTCCTGGTGCGCTCCGCCGGCCGCGCCCGGGAGATCGCCGTCCGCACCGCTCTGGGCGGAGGACGCGCACGGATCGTTCGCCAGATCCTCTCCGAGGCCGTCGTGCTGGCGACGTTGGGTGGCGTCGCCGGCGTCGCGCTCGCCTGGATGGCCCTGCCGTTCCTGGAGAGGGCCCTTCCCCCGGAGCTCCCTCGCCTGGGTGTGCTCTCGTTGAACCTCCCGGTCCTGGCTTTCTCCGTCGCAACCATATCGCTCGCGGCCCTGCTCTTCGGAGCGCTCCCCGCCGTGCGCGGTGCACGGACCCACGTCATGGGAGCTCTGCGCGGGCGCACAGGATCCGGCGGTGCGAGCGTGAGCCTGCGATCAGGTCTCGTGGTCGTGGAAGTCGCGCTCTCGTTCCTGCTGGTACTCGGTGCCGGCCTCACGATCCGGAGCTTCCTGGCTCTGACGCATGTCGATCCCGGCTTCCAGGTCGAGGGTGTGCTTACGTTCCGGGCGACGTTGCCGGCTGCCAGCTATCCAGGTGCGGACGCCCTCGGGGCGGTGAACGAGCGGTTGCGCCAGGAGTTGCTCGCCACGCCGGGAATCGAGCGTGTCGGCGCCGCGAGCGAGCTCCCCTTCGACGGCGGCGCACGCGCCGCGCCCTACGGTGGAGAGGCCGAGCTCGCGGACGGTGATGAAAGCGATCTGCGGCAGGCCTACGTGCGGACCGCGGGGAACGGCTACTTCGAAGCGCTCGAGACACCGCTGGTCGCAGGACGCTTTCTCACGTCTGATGACGCGGGCACCGACAGGGTGCTGGTGGACGAAGTGCTGGCTCAGCGGACCTGGCCGGGAGAGATGGCCGTCGGAAAGCGCATCTTCGTGAAGGTGCAGGTGCCCGGCGAATGGTTCGAGGTCGTGGGTGTGGTCGGACACCAACGGCAGACGACGCTATCGGGACCTTCCCAGGAAACGATCTACTTCGCGCCTCTGGGCGGAATCGGCGGAGTGCCCGGTCGTTGGGTTCTCCGGACCGCCGGCGATCCCCGGGCCCTGGTGGCTGGCGTGCGCGCTGCGGTCGCGCGCGTGGACGACCGGATCCTCGTCGAGAATCTGGAGCCGCTTTCCGCCCTCGTGAGCGAAGCTCGGGCACCGACGCGCGTGGTCGCCGCGTTCGTCGCGACCTTCGGCGCGCTCGCGCTGGCGCTCGCCCTCGTGGGGCTTTACGGGGTGATCGCCTACCTGGTCCGCGAACGCCGCGGCGAGTTCGGTCTGCGCCTGGCGCTCGGTGCGAACAGATCGAGCATCCTGCGCGTGGTCCTGGCCCGTGGGCTTCTGCTCTCGGGCACGGGAATCGGGCTCGGGCTGCTGGGGTCCCTGAGCCTCGGCACCTTGTTGGGGACCGTGCTCGTCGAGGTTCCTTCGCCCGACGGGAGTACGATTGGCGGGGTGATCGTTCTTTTCGTGCTCATGGCAGGCTGTGCTTCGTTGATCCCGGCTCGGCGTGCACTGCAAGTCGACCCGATGGTCACGCTGCGCCAGGAGTGACGCACGCGGGGTGCCGTACGGGAGACGTCCTCACCCGATCCGGCCGCACCTGGCCGATCGATGGCGTGAGGCCGAGGAGCCCGAGACCGCATACCAGCACGCGGATGCCGAGACTATGTTTCGCGTCACCCACGGGCGCTTAGCTCAGCCTGGTTAGAGCACCTGCCTTACAAGCAGGGGGTCGGGGGTTCGAGTCCCTCAGCGCCCATTGCGGGAGGTCGGTCCGGACAACGCCGTCGCGGAGTCCGGCGCCTCGAAACGGGCGGGCGGCCATGGACACGATCCAGCAACGGCTCGAAGCGTTCGTTCCCCCGGCTCTCGCGCGCCACGACGTCCCCGGCTGCTCGATCGCCGTCGTCGACACGACGGGACCGGTGTGGTCCGGCGGCTTCGGCTACGCGGACCTGCGGTCCGGGCGCCCCGCGGGCCCCGACACCGTCTACCGGCTCTTCTCGGGCACCAAGCTCTTCACCGCGACGGCGATCCTGCAGCTGGAGGAGCGGGGCCTGCTCGCGCTGTCGGACCCCGTGGAGAGATTTCTCCCTGAGCTGCCGGCGCTCCAGGGCATCACGCTCCTCCATCTCCTCACCCACACCTCCGGGCTGAAGGACACGCTCCGCGGGTTCCTGGCGGTCTCCTTCCCGCCGGAAGCTCCGCCCTCCGCGGAGGAGGCCCTGTCCCGATACCGGCTCGCGTCCCGTCGCCCGCCCGCCGGGCGCGTCGAGTACCGGAACGTCAACTATGCGTTGCTTGGTGCGGTGGTGCGCCGCGTATCCGGGCTCGAGTACCGCGAATACGTGCAGCGCCACGTGCTGACACCGCTCGGCATGGAGGCCTCCTTCGGCCTGACCGACGCGACCCGGCCCCGCGCGGCCACGGGATACATCGGCCGCAGGGATCCTGCTCGTATCCTGCTGGCGCTCCTCTTCCCGGGGATCGGCGGGCGGCTCTACGGACCGGCGGCGGGCAAGCTGCGAGAGCTCCGCACCTACGACCTCGCGACCTCGGCCATCGGCGGACTCGTGGGCTCGATGCCCGACTTCGCACGCTTCCTCCACGTCCAGCTCGTGGGCGGGGACGGGGTCCTGGGTCCGGAGGCGATCCGCCGCATGCAGACGCAGGTCGCGCGCGGCGCCGCGGGCATCGAGTCCCGCGTGGGCATGGGTCTGGGATGGAAGATCGGAGAGGTCCGGGGCCGGACGTTCCTGAACCACGAGGGAGGAGGCGCGGGCTTCACGTCGGAGCTGCGGCTGTATCCCGAGGCGGGGCTCGGCGTCGCGATCGGGATGAACGCGATGAGGATGCCGACGACGATGCGCCTGGCCCACCGGATCTGCGAGGCGGTCGCGGAGCCCTCGCCTACGACGGGATCAGGAACGAGCCGGGGATACCTTCGTCGAGCGTGACCAGGAGGGCGTCTCGTCGAGCGGCCAGCGCCGAAAGGTGCCCGTCCGTGGTGGTCGGGGGCGAATCGGCCCACGATGGGAGCGTGTCGGCGCCGAGGTCGTCCGTCAATCGGACGAACGGTGGACGTGTACTGCTCCGTATCTGCGCGAGGAGATCCCGGGCCGCCGCCACGCTCGGGGACAGACGCGCCTGAGGCGCGATCCTCACGAAGCCCAGCTCGGTAATCGAGCAGGTGGCGAGCACGTGGTCGGCGGGGAGCTTCGCCACCCACCGGGCGACCCTGTCGTGATGGACGTGCGCGGCATGGCCGAGCGCCAGAAGCACGTTCACGTCGAGCAGCGAGGTCACGGAAAATCCGCCAGCAGCGCCCGGATCTGCTCCGAGGAGACGGGCGGAACGGTCGATGGAGCTTCCATGACGGGCAGCCCGGTCACCGGATCCTCGCGGATCCGGTATCCGTGGTCCGGGACGATGGCCGAACTCGTCACGGCGCGTCGACGCAGGAACTCGGAGACCGTCAGACCGTCACGTCGCGCCAACTCGCGGATCCGCGCGGCCTCGCGTTCCGTGACCTTGAAGGTGATCGTGGGCATGGTATTACGGTAATACCACCTTCCGGTGGAAGCCAGCGCGTTCCAGCCCCCGCCTACGATTCCCTGAGCGCCTCCGTCGGCTGGATCCGCAGGCCGCGCAGCGTGGGACGCGCCAGGGCGACCGCGCAGACGCATCCCGCGAGGATCGCGACGAGAGTCAGCGTCAGCGGGATGTTGCCCATCTCGACACCGCGGTCGTTGCGCTCCATGTCAAGCAGCACCCACCCCCACGCCGCGCCCAGGACGAGCCCGACTCCCACCTGGATCGCGGCGCGACGCCCCATCGCCGCGAAGATCGCGCGCGCGTCGGCCCCCAGGGCCGCGCGGATGCCGATCTCCCGCGTCCGTTGTGCGACGGTGAAGGACATCATCGCGTAGAGTCCCGTCGCGGAGAGGAGAACGACGGCGCACGCGAGCGCCAGCACGAGCAGGAAGATAGAGCGTAACAGGAGCGACTCGCTCCGGATCGTGTCCGCGACCAGACCCCCGTCGCTCACGATCGCCTCGGGGTCGAGCGAGGCGGCGATCCGTCGGAACCGTGGAACGAACGTCTCGGGGTCGCCCGCCACCTGCACGGTGTAGCGGACCGGGTCGACCTCCCCGGGTGCGAGCGGATGGTAGACCGCCGCGTCCCGCGCCGAGTTCTCGGGATTCGTCCCGAACGAGCCGACCACGCCCACGATCTCGTACCACTCGTCCGCGTCGAGGGAGGCCGGGGATCCCCCCTGCGGCTCGTAACGGAGCCGCTGTCCGACCGCGTTCCGCCCGCCGAGGAAGTCGCGGACGAAGGACTCGTTCACGATCACCGCCGTGTGGCGGGTCCCGGGCGGTCCCTCGACATCGCCCGCGTTGAAGTCGCGCCCTGCGAGGATCGGGCGGCCGAGCCCCGCGAAGAACGACACGTCGACCTTGGGCACGGCCACGTCCCATTCGGGCATCTCGAATCCCGGAGGAGGCGTCTCGAGGAGAACGCTGCCGTTCGGAGGTGTGAGGCCCGGCACGTGGACGCCCATGCCGATGCCGCGAACGGCCGGGTCCTCGGAGAGCCGCGCGAGGAGGGTGCGCTGGATCTCCTCGAGGTGCCGCCGCCGGGCGAGCGAGTCGGATGCACCGGGCGCGCCCGCAGGACCGGGCTCCGGCATCGCGAGCGTGGCGTAGACGTACCCTTCCGGATCGAAGCCGAGGTCGCCCTGGTGGGCGAACGCGCTCCGCACCCACGTGACGCCCATCGCGAGAAACCCCACGGACAGGGCGATCTGGCTCACGATCAGCAGCGAAGCTCCCAAGCCGAAGCGCGCCGAGGCTGTCCGCGAGGCCGCGCGCTGGAGGTTCGCCTGGAGCGCGCGCCGGGTCAGCGGGAGCGCGGGCAGGACGCCGGCCACGATGGCGCACAGGGCGGCGAGGCCGAGCGCGATCGCCACGAGGCGGGGCGTGAGCCGGAGGTCCGCCCACCAGGGGAGCAACCCGTACGGAGCCTGGAGGCGCATCACCCAGGAAGCGAACGCGTTGGCGCCGAGCAGACCCACGCCCGTGGCGGCCATCATGAGGACGAAGGCTTCGACGAACAACTGGGTGAGGATGCGCCCGCGACTGGCGCCGAGCGCGGTGCGGATCGTGATCTCGCCGGAGCGCGCGGCGGTGCGCGCGAGGATCAGCATGCCGACATTGCCGCACACCACCATGAGGAGCCCGAAGATCAGCGTCTGGAGGATCACGATCTCCGTCTGGCCCCAGAATGCGCCGTCCTCGGCGTCCTCGTTGAGCAGCAGGACCGCCATCCCGACCACCTCGCCCAGGAGGTGCTCGAAGCGCTCCGGTTCGTCGGCCGCCCGCCGCTCGGTGAGCCGGGTCATCTCGACGCGGGCGTCCTCGAGCGACACCCCGCCCGCGAGCCTTCCGAAGACGAAGACGAGGGGGCCGGTGCCGATCGGGAGATCCAACGCACGGGCCCGGAAGGGGAGCCAGACCTGCGTGTACGAGGGAAAGGCGAAGCCCGCCGGCATGACGCCGACGACCGTGTGATCGGTGCTCCCGATGCGGATGGACCGCCCGAGGATCGCCGGATCGCGGGCGAAGCGCGCGCTCCAGAGCTCTTCCCCGATGAGCGCCACGTCGGGCGCTCCCTCGCGCTCGTCCGCCGGGCCCAGCAGACGTCCGACCAACGGCCGGGCGCCGAGGATGTCGAACGAGGAGGCGGTGAGACGCGCCGCCGGAACGGGCGATCCGCCGGTCTCGGCGACGTCGACGTTCACCGAGTACGCCTGCGCGGCGCCGATCGACGCGAGCGAGGCCAGATCCTTCCAGCGCTCGAAGTCGTGCACGGTGGACAACCGGGCGTGCTGGAGGTCCACGTCGTAGTGGCGGACCCCGACCACGCGATCGGCTTCCGGGACGGGAAGATCGCTGAAGAGGACGTCGAGGACGTGCAGGAGGGTGAGCGACGCCGGAATGCCCAGGCCCAGCGTCAGCACCGCCACCACGGTGACCATGGGCTGCCTGGCGAGCATGCGGAGGCCCAGCTTCGCATCGAGCCCGATGCCGTTCGTGACGAGCCGGCGCAGGGCGGCGGTCCAGACCGCCCAGGCCGATGCCAGCGCGTTCCAGGCGTAGCGCCGGACGGCCGGGCCGCGTCCCCGCCCACGCTCGAGGTCGCGTGCGAAGGAGGCGTCCAGGTCCGACGCGATCCAGGATGCGTCGCGCCCGCGGATCAGCAGCCGGGCGAGCGCGCGCAGGAGACGGGGCGGGCGCGTGGGGTCCCGCGGGTCGTGGCCCATCAACCCTCCGCGAGCCGGTCGAGCGCGGAGATCTGTCCGGTCGCCATCGACTGGAACGCGTCGTGCGCCTCGCGGAGCTCGCGCGCGCCTTCCGGGGAGAGTGCGTAGTACTTACGCGGCCTGCCCATGCGCCCCTGCGGCTTCTCGGTCCGTGAGCGCACGAGCCCCCGCTCCTCCAGCCGGGCGAGCGTCGTGTAGATCGCGCCGACGGAGACCGTGCGCCCGGTCCGCTCTTCGAGGTTCTCGCGGATCGAGACGCCGTAGGCGTCATCCCCGAGCTGGAGGACCGAGAAGAGGATGAGCTGCTCGAAGGCGCCGAGGTAGGGCATCGGGGGGCTCTGGTCGTCGGGCGGGGTGGGCCGTAATACTACACTGTGGTAAAAGTGGCTGCGAGCAGGGGACGTCCGCAAGAGCGACGCGCGCGGCCGGCGCCTAGCCGAGCCGCTCCAGCCGACCCCGCCGCTTCACGATGTTCTTGTAGTCCCACTGGATCGACCTCGA
Source organism: uncultured Gemmatimonadaceae bacterium (assembly GCA_964583815.1). Lineage (GTDB taxonomy): Bacteria > Gemmatimonadota > Gemmatimonadetes > Longimicrobiales > Gaopeijiaceae > JAWLHJ01. Next base: position 45,819 of record CAZOYA010000002.1, read on the forward strand.
CTTCTCGAGCCAGCGCCGGAGCGCCCCGACCTCGATCTGATCGGAAGAGGTGTAGCGCGCCTCGGCGGCCTTGAACTTCCCCTCGGGAGCGAGATCCGGCTCGTCGAACGACTGCCCGCTCCAGAAGAGCAGGCGGACGCAGCCCTTGAGCTTGCTGTAGCCGACGACCGGATTGCCGTCGAGGAACCAGACCGGGTGGCGGTGCCAGATCCGGCTCTCCGCCTCGGGGAGCGCACGGTCGATCTCGGCGGCGAGGCGCTCGCAGATCGTTCGGTCTCCGGGGGCCTGGGCCGCGTTGAAGGCGTGGATGTCCGGGTGCATGAGCTCCTCCCCTGTCGTACGCTTGTGCCCTCATCGACCCCACCACGGAGGAAGGGACGACATGACCATCGATCTCTCCGAAGCGCGCCGCGACCAGCTCATCCAGCGCCTCGAAGGCTTCTGGCTGGAGGAGTTCGACGAGACCCTGAGCTCGTTCCGCGCCGCCCAGATCCTGGACTTCTGCCTCGAGGCCGTGGGGCCCCACATCTACAATCAAGCGGTCCAGGACGCCCGCGCCTACATGCAGCGGAAGCTCGACGAGCTCGACGGAGAAGTCGCCGCACCCTGGTCGTGACCTCGCCGCTTGTGCGCCCCGCCGAGCCGGTGGTAAGCTGCGCTCGTGACCTGCGGGTGCGCGAGATCCGGGGATGGGAGGGGGGATGAGGACGACGGAGCGTGGGGCCGCGGCGGGCCGGCGCGGGGCGGTGTGGGCGATGCTGGCGACGCTGGTGATCGGCGCGTGGACGCAGGGGATCGCGGCCCAGGGCCCGCGCCCCGCCGGGGCGGACACCCTCCGCCTCGAGGTCGGCTCCCCCGAGGTCGACGCGCGCTTCATGCCGGAGCATCGGGCGCGGAACCGCGTCTACCTCGGCGACGCCCGGACGCCCAGCAACACCTGGACGAACGAGCTCGTGCTCGAGGACTCCGCCGGGATCCGGCTCATGAAGTGGATCACGCTCGGCGAGCAGCCGAACGGTACCACCTGGGAGCTCCGGCAGACCTACGACGCCCGCAGCCTCGCGCCGCTCGCCTACGAGCGCACGAGCAGCACGGGCCAGCTCCTCCGCTACACGGTCGACGGCACGCGGGTGCGCGGAACGCAGCGCGCGGCCGCCGGAGCGCCGGAGGAGCCCTTCGAGCGCGATCTCGACCGGATGGGCTTCTTCTCGGGCGCCTCGGACCTCGTCCCCATGGGGGTGGGCTACGAGCCCGGTCTCGTCATGATCGCGCCCGTGTGGGGGCCGGGCATGAGCGAGGCCCAGGACCGCGTCTTCACGGTCGTGGGGCAGGAGGAGGTGGAGGTGGAGGGCGAGCGCGTGCGAGCCTGGCGCGTGGAGGAGCACGCGGCCGCCACGGGCGCGCTCCAGGCCACCTGGTGGCTGAGCGAGGAGTCCCCCTACATGGTGCTCGGCGAGATCCCGCTCGCGAACGGGCAGGTGCAGCGGATCACCGGGGTGGCGCTCGGCGGCTGAGGCGCGCTCAGCAGTACGCGCACTCGTAGTTCCCCTTCACGCCGAGGCTCTCCAGGAGCGCGATCGTCTTCGGATAGGGCGCGGCACCGAGGGACACGGGTCCGTTGGCCATGTCCACCGGCGTCTGCCCCGAGCGCGCCACCGCCGAGGGATCCGCCCCCCTCGAGACGAGGAACTCGATCGCCGCGTTGTCGCCTCGACCGGCGGCGTGGTGGACGGCGTTGTAGCCCAGGTAGTCGCGCGCGTTCACGTCGGCGCCGAGCTCGTCCACGAGATACCGGAGCGCCGGTACCCAGCCGTCCGGGACGTGCCGCCACGGGTTCAGGGCCACGGCCACGAAGCGTCCGCCGAAGCCCGCCGCCGCGTGGATCGGGTAGACCCCGGGCCCGCCTACCGGGACGGGCGCCAGCCCCGACCGATCCTCCACGTTGTCCGGCACCTGCTCGCCCCAGGTGAGCGCGCCCGGCGGCCTGCGCGTAGGGATGTTCGGGTCGGCGCCGTACTGCACGAGCAGCTTCATCGCGGGGACGTCGAGCGCGTGCGCGGCCCGGAAGAAGGGGGTCGCGCCGCGGGTGTCGATGCCGATGCGCCGGAAGGTGTACTCCATGTACCACAGGTGCGTCTCGAGCCGGGCGTTCGGGTCGGCGCCTGCCTCGAGCAGCGCCTGCATCATCTCGAGGTAGGTGGTCCGCTGGTGCAGGTGCTCGATGGGCTGCGCGTAGGACGCGTTGGGCGCCCACTGGCGATCGATGACCCCGTAGAGCGGCGTCGTGCCCGCGTGGCTCGCGATGTTCGGGTCGGCGCCCGCCTCCACGAGGATCATCGCGACGTCGAACTGTCCGTTGATGGTCGCCATGAGCAGGGGCGTGCTGCCGTCCCCTCCGCTCGGGAGGTCGATGTCGGCGCCGCCCTCGAGGAGGGCGCGCACGGCTTCGGCCTGGCCCTGCCGCACCGCGTGATGGAGCGGGGCGAGCCCGCCCCAGCCGTGCACGAGCTCGGCGTACGACGGCGGGCTCCCCTCGTCGGGCTCGGCCTTCTCCGGTTCCACCGGCCCGCCTTCGGGCTTCCCGCCCAGGGCCTTCCCGCCTTCGGCCTCCTCAGGCTTCTCGGCCTGCTCGTCCGCTTCCGCCTCCCGGTCCGCGGCGTCCGCGCTCGCCGCCCCGGCAGCCGGCACGTTCGGCCAGTTCCGCTGCACGTCGCGGGACATCTGGACGGCCGCCTGGACCTGCGCGGAGGAGGGCACCCAGTCCGGTCCTCCGCCCTCGGCCGCCCGGAACTCCTCGAGCGCGGCGGTGAGGCGCGCGCCGGCGGCCCGGTCCGCCTCGTCCTGCTCCACAACGTCGACCCACCGGGACCGTCGGTTCGGGTCCGCCCCGGCCGCGATCAGCACGCGGATCGCCTCGGCGCGGTCCTCCGCCGCGGCGAAGACGAGCGGCGTCTGGTCCCACGCGCCCTCGGTGACTTCGGGGTCGGCCCCCCGCTCGAGGAGCGCCGAGACGATCACCGGATCGCCGGCGGCCGCCGCGAGGTGCAGGGGCGTGACGCCGCTGTTCGTCGTGCGCGCGACGGGATCCGCGACCGCCTGGAGCAGCGCGAGCGCGACCTCGCGATGCCCCTGGCGCACCGCGAGGTGGAGTGGCTGGTACCGGCCGATGCGCGTGCCCGCGTCGACGCGCGCGCCGGCCTGGAGCAGGAGGCTCGCGAGCGCGACGTCGCCCCGCTCCGCCGCCCAGTGCAGGGCGGTCATCCCGTCCCCGTGGGACGAGTTCACGTCGGCCCCGGCGCGCACGAGCGCCCGCACCGCCTCGAGATCGCCCCGCATCGCCGCATCGGCGACCGGCGTGTCGGGCGGGCCGGCGGCCGCGATGAAGGCCGTGAACAGCACCGTCGCGAACGCCCTGGACCGTCCTCTGCGTGGCGTCTTCATGCTGGGGCAGAAGCTTCCTGGATGAGGATGACGTGCGCTGGCCGACGGCCTTCGACATCATGCGCCGCGGAAGAAGGGGGCGGCAAGGCGAAGGGACGCTCCTCGGCTCCGTGCCGCGGGAGGGCGCAGGCGCGCGGGCCGGGGATCCGGTCGCGCGTGGCGCTCCTCCGCGACCCCTCTGGCGTCCCCCCCGATCGCCCCGGCAACATGCACGCACGACCTTTCCCCGAGACGAGGATGCGAGCGATGCACGTGCGCCGAGTCCTTCGCCGATCGCCCCGGGCCGTGCGCCCCGGATGCGCGCTCGTCCTGGCCGCGCTCGTCCTGACCGGCTGCGACGGGGGCGTGGAGGCCGAGTCCTCCGGTCCGGCCGTCACCACCTACGCGCCGCAGAACCGGCCGGACGTGCGAGGCACCCGGGCCGCGGTCTCGTCGGACCATCCGCTCGCGACCGAGGTCGGGATGGCCGTGCTGCGCGAGGGGGGCACGGCGACGGACGCGATCGTGGCGATGGCCGGCGTGCTCGCGGTCACGCGCCCGCACATGAACGGGATCGGCGGCGACGCCTTCGGGATCTTCTACGACGGCCGGACCGGCGAGGTGACCGCGCTGAACGCCTCCGGGCGCTCCGGCGCGCTGGCGACGCCGGATTTCTTCCGTAGGGCGGGGCTCGACGAGATCCCCGAGACCGGCGCGCTCTCGGTGAGCGTGCCGGGCGCGGTGGCGGGCTGGGTGGACGCGCACGAGCGCTTCGGCTCGCTCCCCTTCGCGGAGCTCCTCGAGCCGGCGATCCGGCTCGCGCGCGAGGGCTTCCCCATCTCCACCCGGCTCGCGCTCGACATCGAGGAGCAGGGGGACGTGCTGAACGAGCCCGGTCAGGCGCTGTACCGGCCGGGCGGCCAGGCGCCGCCCGTCGGGTCGCTCCTCCGCAATCCCGAGCTCGCCGCCTCGCTCGAGATCGTGGCGACCCGCGGCAAGGAGGGCTTCTACCGGGGCCCGATCGCCCGGGCGCTGGCGGATTTCCTGGAGGCGGAGGGCGGGCACCTCCGCGCCGAGGACTTCGCGGTGCACACCTCGACCTGGGTCGAGCCGCTGCGCACGGACTACCTCGGGCACACGTTCCTCGCGATGCCGCCCAACACACAGGGACCCGCGCAACTCGCGCTCTTCGCCATGGCGGCGGAGCATCCGCTCCGCGAGATGGGACACAACACCGCCGCGTACCTCCACACGCTGATCGAGCTCAAGAAGCTCGCCTTCGCGGATCGCGATCGCTGGATCGCGGACCCGGAGAAGGCGGACGTGCCGGTGGAGCGCCTGCTCGACGCGGATTATCTGCGCGAGCGGGCCGGGCTCGTCGATCCCGAGCGGGCGGCGTCGAACGTGACGGCCGGGTTCGGAGATCCCCTCACCGCCTTGGGCGAGAGCGACGATTCCGGCGACACGGTCTATCTCACGGCCGTGGACGCGCAGGGGAACGCGGTGAGCTGGATCCAGAGCAACTACGCCGGGTTCGGCTCGGGCCTCCTCGAGCCGTCGACCGGGATCCTGCTCCACAACCGCGGCGCGCTCTACACGCTCCAGGACGGCCATCCGAACCAGGTGGCGCCGGGCAAGCGGCCCTACCACACCCTCTCGCCGGTCCTGGCGCTCGACGGGGAGGGCCGGTTCGCCTTCACGCTCGGCACGCCCGGCGGAGACAGCCAGCCGCAGTCGATCCTCCAGATCGTGAACAACTTCCTGCTCTTCGGCATGACGCCGCAGGAAGCGGTGGAGGCGGCACGCTTCCGGTCGGCGGGGGGCGTGCGGGTCTCGCTCGAGAACCGCGTGACGATGGAGACCGTGGACGGCCTGACCGCCCTCGGGCACGATCTCCAGCTCGTGGACGGGTGGACCGCGACCTTCGGGGGCGCGCAGATGATCGTGTACGACCGCGCGACCGGCGTGCTCACGGCGGCGGCCGATCCGCGGCGCGAGGCGTACGCGCTCGCGAATTGAGTCGCGGGCCGGGGGCCGGCCGTGCGGCGCCCCGCCCGGCTCACCCGCTGCCGAGGAGCGCGGGCACTATCCCCCGGTGCGCGCGAAGCGCATGTCGTAGACGCGCCCCAGGCTGAGCGAGAGCGCGTCCACGGCGCCCGAAGGCCCACGCCGGAAGCGCACGATGCTTCCGCCCATGCGGAACGCGTCCCGGTAGATCGGCTCGAGCGTGCGGGTGACGCCCGGGCGCTGCCAGACGACGAGCGCCCCGTCCTCCACGGAGATCCGGTAGGTCGTTTCGGCGTCGGCGCTGTGGTAGGTGCCGGCGAACGCGGCCAGGTCTCCGGCCGCCGGCGTCCACGGCTCGACCGGCTCCCAGCGCTGGTTCGTGTACTCCCACGATTCCTCGCGGAAGCCGACGCGTCCCTCGCCCTCGTCGAAGACGTAGCGGGCCGGCCCGATCCCCACCTGGAACTCGCGCCCGGAGAGGCGGAGCAGGGGGGTGGAGCCGTCCCGCAGCGTCCCGTCGAAGGTTAGCGTGCGCGTGGACCCCGTCACCGGATCGTGATAGAGACCCGCGAAGCGCGCATCCTGCGGGCGGGCCGCCTCCCCGTAGGCGGGCTCGGGCGGGACCGGCGCGGCGTCCCCGACGAACGCCTCCGCGATCCGGTACCCGGTGGGCCCGGTCGGCACGTCCGACGCGTTGCAGAGCATGGCGACCGAGAGCCCGTGGTCGGGATACCGGCCCAGGAAGGCGCGATACCCGGCGGTCGAGCCGGTGTGCGTGATGGACGCCAGGAAGCCCACCGGCTCCTCGAGCCGGAGGCCTCCGGCATACACCGTCAGCGAGCCGTCGCTCAGCCGGCCGGTCTCGTGCATGAGCCGCACGAACTGCGGTCCGCCGAGCCGCCCGTCGTCGAGCGCCGCGTTCCAGATCCCCAGGTCACCCACCGTGGTGAGGATGCCGCCGTTCCCGTGCACGTCCTCGATCGGGCGGTCGATCTCCCACCCGTCGTCGTCCGTCGTGCGGTAGGCCGAGCTGCGCCCCGGGACGATGCGGCGGTAGTCGTCGCGCCACTGCGTGTTCCGGAGCCCCAGCGGCTCGAAGATCCGCTCGCGCGAGAACTCGGCGAAGGGTATCCCGCTCGCGCGGGTCACGACGATCGCGAGCAGGTTGTATCCCGTGTTGCTGTAGGAGTACTCGTGCCCCGGCTCGAAGTTGAGCGCGCTCTGCCGCGAGACGATGTCGAGCACGTGCCGGTGGTCGTGCGTGCGCTCGCCCCGGCCCCAGCCGGAGATCCCCGCCACGCTGCCCCAGTCGCGCAACCCGCTCGTGTGCGTCATGAGGTGCTTCAGGGTGATCGTGTGCCCGTAGTCGGGCACCTCCGGGATCCAGCGCCGCACGTCGTCGTCGAGCGAGAGCACGCCGTCGAGCACGAGGAGCACGACGGCGGCGGCCGTGAACTGCTTCGAGAGCGAGCCTCCCTCGAAGGTCGTGGCGGGCGTGTTGGGGATGCCGTGCTCGAGGTCGGCCATCCCGTACGCGCGCTCGAGCACGGTGAGCCCGTTCCGGCGCACGCCGACGGCGCAGCCGGGCGAGGTGGTGGAGGTCCAGGGCGCGAAGATCTCGTCCACTCGGTGGGCGGCGTCCGGGGCGGCCACCTGCGCCGCGGCCCGACCCGGCGCCGCAAGGGTCGCGACGGCCACGGCGGCCGCGAGCGCGAGGCCCCTCGCCCGTCCCCTCAAGGTGCGTCCTCCGACACGCCCGGCCGTCCCCCGCGCCGGGACGGGATCACCCGTCCAGGCGTCGTGAGCAGGATCCGGCCGTTCTCGACCACGGCCTCGCCGTTCACGAGCACGTGCTCGATCCCCTCCGCGTGCTGGTGCGGCTCGAAGAACGTGGCGCGGTCCGCGATCGTCTCGAGGTCGAAGACGACGAGGTCCGCCCAGTAGCCCTCGTGGATCTGGCCGCGGTCCTCGAGGCCCATGATCCGGGCCGGCAGGGAGGTCTGCGAGCGCACGGCGTCCTCGAGCGAGAGCGCTCCGACGGTGAGCGCGTAGTGCCGGATCTTGCGCGGGAAGGTCCCGTAGAAGCGCGGGTGCACGGAGCCGTCCTCGGGGAGCGCGATTCCCCCGTCGCTCGCCGTGGCCACCCACGGCTGGGCGGCGTAGCGCTCGACGTCCTCCTCCGACATGGAGAAGCCCCGCAGCCGGCCGCCGCCCCGCCGGTCCGGGTCGCCCTCGAGCTGCAGGTCGAGCGCCATCTGCACGGGATCCACACCCCGCTCGTCGGCGAGCTCCTGGAGGTTGCGGCCCACCCACTCCTCGCGGGGATACTCGAAGACGACCACCCGGTCGGCGCCGCCCCGGCGCCGGATCTCGTGGGCCACGTCCTGGCGGATACGCCGCGCGAGCTCGGGGTCGGCCAGATTCCGCCGCAGCATCTCCGCCGGCCCGGGCGCCGCTCCGCCGTCGCGCGCCCCCTCGGGCGGGGAGGTCGCCCACGACGGGATCAGGACGGTGCTCCCGTCGGATCCGCTCGTCGGATACGGATATTGATCGGCCCAGACGCGCACGCCCTCGTCCCGCGCGCGCTGGATGAGCTGGATCGGCGCGCCGCTCGCGCCCCAGTAGTGCGCGCCCTTCGACTTGATGTGCGACGCCACGACGCGCACGCCCGTGCGGCGGCCGATCTCGATCGTCTCCATGATCGCGTCGAAGAGCGTGGGCGGGCCGGCCGGGTCCTGGCTCGGCCAGTACCACATCGGATCGCCGCCCTCGGAGCGCTGGTGCGAGATGTAGACGCCGTCCCAGGGGGCGAGCTCCTCGACCAGGCGGGCCACCTCGTCCGTCGTGCTGTAGCGGCCCGGGACGTACTCGAGCCCCGCGGACAGTCCCACCGCCCCCTCCTCGAGCCCCTGCCGCACGAGGGCCCGCATGCGCTCGACCTCCGCGTCCGTCGCCTCGCGCGCGAAGTCGTCCCCCATGACCTGCCGGCGCACCGTCCCGTGCCCGACCATGAGCATGACGTTCGGCCCCACGCCCTGCCGCTCGAGGAGCGCGCGCTGGTCGCGGATCGGCCACGGGGAGCGCCCGTCGTGGTTCACCACGACCGTCGTCACGCCCTGCGACACCACGTTCGGAGCGGCCTTCCGACGGGGGTCGTCGGTGCGGATCGTCTCCTCGCCGACCTCCGCGTTCCCGTCGTCCGCGTGCGAGTGGATGTCGATGAATCCGGGCGCGACGTAGCGTCCGGTGGCGTCGATCTCGCGCTCCGCCGTCGCCCCCTCGAGCAGGCCGACCTCCACGATGCGGCCGTCCCGCACCCCGATGTCCGCTCGGAACCACGGGTTGCCGGTGCCGTCGAGGACGCGCCCGCCACGCACGATCAGGTCGAAGGGGCCGGGATCGACGCCGGTGGCCTGGGCCGAGGCGGAGCCCGCGATGGAGGAGAGCGCGAGCGCCGCGCCGAGCGCGACGCCGAGGTGCCGGAGCCCCGTACGGGACGAGCTTCGAGCCATGGATCGCTCCACGGATGGAGGGACGCGGTCGGCTTCGGGGCGGCCGGAGCGGCCGACCCCCGAACGTGGCGACGCCGGAGGCGATCGTACGGGGCGAAAGGGAAGCGCGGCAAGGCCGCGCCCCCCGCCCGATCACCCGCCGCTCCGCGCGCCGACCGCGGGGCCGACAGCGCTCAGTCGTGCCGGAGCGCCTCCGAAGGATCGACCAGGGAAGCCCGCGCCGCCGGAATCCAGCAGGCGGCCGCCGCGACCAGCGCGAACAGGACAGGCGCGCCGGCGAGCGTGGCCGGATCCTGCGGCTCGACCCCGTAGAGCATCCCCTCGAGCAGACGTGTGAGCATCCAGGCCGCCCCCGCGCCGGCCATCACGCCGGCCAGCACGGTGACCATCCCCTGTCGCACGACCATGCCGACCACGGTGCGCGCCTCGGCCCCGAGCGCCATCCGGATGCCGATCTCGGCGCGGCGCCGGCTCACGGCGTAGGACACGACCCCGTAGGTGCCCACCACGGCCAGGATCAGCGCGATGGACGCGAAGGCGCCGAGAAGGACCGTGGCGAACCGGTGGCGCGCCCGCGAGCCGGCCATGACCTCGTCCATCGTCCGGATCTCGGCGATCGGCATCGTGGGATCCACCTCGCGGACCACCGCGCGCACGGCGCCCAGGACCTGATAGGGATCGCCCCGCGTGGCGACGGTGAAGGTCATGCTGCGCGAGGTCTGCTGGGCGTGGGGGCGGTAGAACGCCTCCCGCACGGTCCCGGTCAGCTCGTTGTGCGCGACGTCGCCCACCACGCCCACGACCACCGTCGTGGCGCCGAGCACGCCGACCCGCGCGCCGAGGGGGCTGCGCTCCCCCCAGTAGTGACGAGCGAGCGATTCGCTGACGACGATGACCTCCTGCGCGCCCGCCACGTCGCCCTCCTCGATCGTGCGACCCGCGAGGAGCGGGATCCCCATCACCTCGAGATAGCCGGGCGTGACGAACTGCCACTCGGCGGCGTTGGACTCGTTGGGCGCGGGCTGGTAGCCCTCGACCCTCACGCCCGCGTCGCCCATCGTGCTGCCGAGCGGGAGGAGGCGCGCGGCGCCCGCGTCCACGACGCCCGGGAGCTCCTCGATTCGGCGCTCCACCTCGCGGTAGAACGCCACCACGTCCTCGTTCTCCGGATAGGTACCGGTCGGGGCCGTCGCCCGGAACGTCAGGACGTCCTCGGCGTGGAACCCGGGATCGACCCGGAGCAGGCCGACGAAGGTCCGGATCATGAGCACCGACGCGGTGAGGAGGACGACCGCCATGGCCATCTGGCCCGCCACGAGCAGGCCCTGGACGCGGCTCGAGGCCCCGCCGCCGACCGAGCGGCTCTCCCGCAGCGAAGCCGACGTCCCGTCGCGGAGCACGCGCAGCGCCGGCATCATGCCGAACAGGACGGCGGTGAGCAGTGAAGCCGCCATCGCGAAGATCAGCGCCGACGGATCCATCGAGACCGAGGAGGCACGGGGCACCGCGTCCGGATCGATCGCGAGGAGCGTGGGAACCCCGACGGCCGCGATCGCGACCCCGAGCCCGCCCCCCAGTAGCGCGAGGACGACGCTCTCCGTGAGGAGTTGACGGAAGATCCGCCGCCGCCCCGCCCCGAGCGCCGTGCGCAGCGACATCTCGCGGACGCGCGCCTCGGCCCTGGAGAGCAGGAGGTTCGCCACGTTCCCGCAGGCGATGAGCAGCACGAGGAGCACGGCCCCCAGCAGGATCCAGATGGTGCCCTGCGCCGAGCCGACGATGTCCTCCTTCGCCCCGAAGACCCGGAACGCGAAGCCCTCCTCCGGGGCGTAGAGCCCCACGTGCTCGACGCTCTGGGCGAAGACGCGCGCCACGTCGGCGCGCGCGTCCTCGACGCTCCGTCCGTCCCGCAGGCGCCCGACCCCGTAGGAGCCGTGGTTGCCGCCCCCCGCCAGGTCCGGGGCGGCCGCTTCGAGATCCACGTATCCGGGTTGGAAGACCTCGGCCACGGACGACGAGCCGTAGTCGGCGGGCAGGATGAACCCGGGGGGCATCACGCCGATCAGGGTCACGCTGCCGCCGTCGATCTCGACGGGGCGGCCGACCACGGTGGGATCTCCGTTCCAGCGCCGCTGCCACGTCTCGTGGGCGACGAGCGCGACGGGTGCCTGCGTGCGCGCCTCGTCCCAGGTGAACGCGCGCCCCACGGCCGGCTCGACCCCGAGCACCTCGAAGACGTTGGGCGTCACGGTGGCGGCCCCGACCCGCTCCGGGCTCTCGACGGTCGTGAAGGTGGCCGAGCCGAGCTGGTAGAGCGCCATGTCCTCGAACGCCCGGCTCTCCTGGTGGAGGAGCTGGAACTCGGGCACCGAGAGCCACGTGCGGTCCGGAAAATCCGACCAGCGCGCCCAGATCGTGACGACCTCGTCCGACTCGCCGTAGGGCAGGGGCTCGAAGATCACGCCGTCGGCCACGCTGTAGATCGCCGTGGCGGCGCCCATCCCGAGCCCGAGCGTGAGCACCGCCACCACCGCGAACGCCGGGCTCTTGCGGAGCGAGCGCAGCGCGAACCTGAGATCCTGGATCAACGTTCCCATTCCTCCTCCTCCTCCTCCTCCCGTCCATGAACGAGCCCGCCGGCGCGCGCCCCGCGCGAGCAGGGCCGGCATCGTCGTCTCCGCACCCCGCAGCGTGACCACGACGATGCGCTGGCTCCGGCGGTCCACGAGGCCGTCCAGCACGTGATCGCCCGCCTTCACCCGGAACGCGTGCTCCTCCGGGGGCGAAGGGCCACCGGGCGGCTCGCCGCCGGGCGGCCCCGCTTCCTCCAGCCGCCCGATGCGCGCGGCCACGATCCGCTGCTCCTCCCGCGGGAGCGCTCGGAGGGCGGCCACGGCCGTGGGCGACAGCTCGATCCGCCAGCGCGTCATGGGGCCGGCCGGCCTGCTACAGGTCCAGGTCCCGGCGGACCTCGTCCCACGGGACCGTGCCCGCCTCGGCGATCTCCCTCAGCGCGCCCTCGAAGTCCCGCTCCGCCAGGCGGGTGCGCATGCGCTCGAGCAGGGCCGCGTCCTCGAGCGGGACGAGGGCGGCCACGCCCTTGCCGTGGCGCGTCACCACGAACCGCTCGCCGCCGTACGCGGCCCGGTTCACGAGCTCGGCCATGTTCCTGCGAATCTCGGCGGTCGTCACGCGCTTCATGATGGGCCTCACGATCTCGATGTCCGGTCGGGCGCCGTCGGGGTGTTGGACGGCCGCCCGCGCCCGGTGGTTGGAACAGGATGTACAAAACGTGCAATCAGGTGGTCGGGAGGCGCTGCTTGCGGCCGGGACGCGCGCCGCCGACGATCAGGGGAGTACACCGCCTGCCAGGAGGCTCCATGTCAGCCACGTCCCCGGCGCCCACGTCCGCGCCCACGGCCGAGCGCACCACCTACCGCATCGAGATGGATCACGTGGAGGCGTGCAACTGCCGGCACGGGTGCAATTGCCAGTTCGGCGGCTTCCCGAACGAGGGGAAGTGCGAGTTCATCATCGGCTATCACATCCGCAGGGGTGGGTACGGCAACGTGGACCTCGCGGGCACGAAGGTGGTCGTCGCGATGAAGTACCCGGGCGCCATCCACGAGGGGAACGGCCGGTGCGTGCTCTTCGTGGGCGAGGGAGCGAGCCCCGGGCAGGTGGAGGCGATCGACGAGATCTGGTCGGGGCGCGCGGGCGGGATGCCCTGGGAGGCGCTCGCCGGCACCCTCGCCTCCCGCGAGGGACCGCTCGTGCGGCCGATCGAGATGAAGATCGAGGGCACGCGGTCCTCGTTCGAGATCCCGGGGGTGCTCGAGCTCGAGCTCACGCCGCTGATCAACCCGGTCTCGGGCGAGGAGAAGGAGGTCCAGATCCGGTATCCGAAGGGAGGCTTCTTCTGGAACGAGGCCGACTGCTCGACGACCGCCCGCATGCGCGTGCAGCACGGGGAGCTGGACTTCAGCTACCCGGGAAACTACGCGTCCGCCGCCGTGGCGGAGTGGTCCAACGAGGCGTGAGATGGGCGTGATCGCGGCGAGCGGCGCGCGGCGCGAGCAGCTCGTCGCGCTCGCGGGCACGATCGTCCTCGCGGCGCTCGCCTGGAGACACCTGATCGGGGTGGCCGCCGCCATGGGCGACATGGCCGCGCCCGCGGGGGCGGCCGGCGACATGCCCGACCTGAGCGGCATGGCCGGGATGGTGATGCCCGGGATGGGCGAGGCCCGCCCGGCGCCGGCCGGGTGGGGCCTGGCCGGCTCCCTCTTCGTCATGTGGGCGATCATGATGGTCGCGATGATGCTGCCCTCCGCGCTGCCGACCATCCTGCTCTTCGCGCGGCTGCAGGAGGAGCGTGCGAAGCGCCCCGGTGCCCGGGTACCGGGGGTGCCGACGTCGCTCTTCGTGCTCGGCTACCTGATCGTCTGGACGGCCTACAGCGCGCTCGCGGCGGCGGCCCAGTGGGGTCTGCAGCGCGCCCTCCTGGTCTCGCCGGCCATGACGAGCGCGAGCGTGGGCCTGAGCGGCGGTCTCCTGCTCGTGGCCGGAGCCTATCAGCTCACGCCGCTGAAGGAGCGCTGCGTGCGGCACTGCCGCTCGCCCCTCTCCTTCCTGACCCTGCACTGGCGGGAGGGAGCCCCGGGTGCGGTGCGGATGGGCCTCCACCACGGCGCGTACTGCGTCGGGTGCTGCTGGGCGCTCATGACCCTCCTGTTCGTGCTCGGGGTGATGAACCTCTTCTGGGTGCTCGCGCTCGCGGCGATCGTGCTCGCGGAGAAGGTGCTCCCCCGTCGGATCCGGGCGACGCCGGCGGTGGGGCTCGTGCTCATGGGCGCGGGGATCTGGATGATCGCCCGTTGGTGAGGGGATCGGAGGAGGCTCCGTCCCGCCCGCTCGCGGGCCGGAGGATCGTCTCGCTCGCGCTGAACCTCCCGGGCCCGCTGGCCGTGCGGCGCCTCCGCGGGCTCGGGGCGGCGATCGACAAGGCCGAGCCGCCCGGCGGGGATCCGCTGGAGACGTATGCCCCCGCGTGGTACGCCGAGCTGCACGAGGACATCCGGGTGGAGCGCCTCGACCTGAAGAGCGCGGACGGGCGCGCCCGGCTCGACGCGCTCCTCGCGCGGGCGGACCTGGTCCTCACCTCCATGCGGCCCTCCGCGCGCGGGCGGCTGGGGATCGACTTCGCCAGGCTCCACGACCGGTTCCCCCGGCTCCAGGCGGTGGCGATCGTCGGGGACGCCCGGGACCCGGAGCGCCCGGGGCACGATCTCACCTACCAGGCGGCGGCCGGCCTCGTGGACCCGCCGCGGCCGCCTGGGACGCTGCTGGCCGACCTGATGGCGGGCGAGCGGGTGGTCTCGGCGGTGCTCGCGGCGTTCCTCGGCGGGGAGCCCCGGGAGGTCGAGGTATCGATCCAGGAGGCCGCCGACGACTGCGCGGCGCCGCGGCGGCACGGTCTGACCCGCGAGGGCGGGATGCTCGCCGGCGGGCACGAGGACTACGGCGTGTATCGCGCGCAGGACGGCTGGGTGGCGGTCGCGGCCCTGGAGGAGCGCTTCCGGAAGCGCCTGCACGCGGTGGCGCGGGAGATCGGCTCCGGTGACGACGCCGCGGGATCGGCCGGCCTGTCGGCGCTCTTCTCCACGCGCACGGCCGGGTGGTGGGAGGCGTGGGCGCGCGAGCAGGATCTCCCGCTGGTGGCGGTACGCCGGTGTGGCGAGTAGGTCGCGAACGATGTGGGCGGCCGTGCTCGCGGGAGGCGCGGCGCTACGCTAAGGTGGGCCCGGAGCCGAACGATCCCACCCAACCCCGGCCGGTCACCATGATCCGTCGCTCGAGGAGACACGCCGCCAACGTCCGCCTGCGCGCCGCGACCGTCCGCACCCTCACGGCCACCCTCCTTCTCGCGCTCGCGGCCGCCCCCGCGCTCGAGGCGCAGGAGGCCTTCGACGTGCTGATCCGCGGGGCGCGCGTGCTCGACGGAACGGGGAATCCCTGGTACCGGGCGGACGTGGGCATCACGGGCGAGCGGATCGCGGCGGTGGGCGACCTCTCGGACGGCACCGCCGGCACGGTCGTCGAGGCCGAAGGGCTGTACCTGGCGCCGGGCTTCATCGATGCGCACTCGCACGCGGGCGGGGCGCTCGCCACGCCGGAGCTGAGCGCCGCCGTGCCGCTCCTGCGCCAGGGGCTCACCACCGTCCTCGTGAACCCGGACGGAGGCGGCCCCACGGACCTCGTCCGGCAACGGGCCGCGCTCGAGAAGGACGGGCTCGGCGTGAACGTCGGGCTGCTCGTCCCGCACGGGAGCGTCCGGGAAGCGGTGCTCGGATACGAGGACCGCGCGCCGACCCCCGCGGAGCTGGAGCGGATGCGCGCGCTCGTCCGCGCCGGCATGGAGGCCGGAGCGTTCGGCCTCTCGAGCGGACCGTTCTACGCGCCCGGCAGCTACTCCGACACGGAGGAGCTCGTGGCGCTCGCGCGCGTGGCGGCCGAGTTCGGGGGCGCCTACACGAGCCACATCCGGGACGAGTCGGACTACTCGATCGGCCTCATCGCGGCCGTGGACGAGGTGATCACAGTCGCGCGGGAAGCGGACCTCCCCGGTGTGGTCACCCACGTGAAGGCGCTCGGGCCGCGGGTGTGGGGCTTCGGCGCGGCGATCGTCCACCGCATCGACCGGGCGCGCGAGCAGGGCGTGCAGGTCTACGCGGACCAGTACCCGTACGAGGCCTCCTCGACGGGCCTCGATGCCGCGCTCGTTCCGCGCTGGGCCCAGGCGGGAGGTCGGGACTCGCTCGACGCGCGCCTCGCGGATCCGGAGATCCGCGCGCGGATCCGCGCCGAGATGGCGGAGAACCTCGACCGGCGCGGGGGCGCGGACCGCATCATGTTCCGGCGCTTCGCGGACGATCCCTCGATCGAGGGCCGCACCCTCGCCGAGCTCGCGCGCGAGCAGGGACGCGACCCGCTCGACACGGCGATCGACCTGGTGAAGGGCGGCGGGCCCGGCATCATCTCCTTCAACATGCACGAGGACGACATCCGGACGCTCATGGTCCAGTCCTGGACGATGACCGCATCGGACGGCTCGCTCGTGCCGATGGGCGAGGGCGTGCCGCATCCGCGCTCCTACGGGACCTTCCCCCGCAAGCTCCGGCGCTACGCGCTGGACGAGGGCGTGGTGGACCTGGCGGCCGCGGTCCGCAGCATGACCTCGCTCCCCGCGACCGTGTTCGGGCTCGAGGGCCGGGGGCTCGTGCGCGAGGGGGCCGTCGCCGATCTCGTGCTCTTCGATCCCGAGCGTCTGATGGATCGCGCCGAGTACACCGACCCGCACCAGCTCTCGGAGGGCGTCGTGCACGTGCTCATCGGGGGGCGGTTCGCGCTCCGGGACGGCGAGGCCCTGCCGGAGCGGCTCGGGCGCGTGTTGGAGCGGGGGCCGTGAGGCGCGCACGCGGGGCCGGGCGGCTCGCGACGCCCGACGGCCGGAGCGGGGCCCCACGCCGGCCGACGTACGGTCGCGGGCGCCGGGCCGCGCCCGCCGTCCTGCTCTCGGCCGCGGCTTTCGCCGCGCTCGCACCGACCTCCGCCGCGGCCCAGGAGGAGCACCTCGCGATCCTCCGGGCGAAGCTCCAGGCGGACCTCGAGGAAGTGGTCGAGGCTTACGAGGGCGTGGCCGGCCTCCACGTGGTCGACCTGGTGACCGGCGACCGCTTCGCGGTTCGCGACGAGCTGGTCTTCCCGCAGGCGAGCGCCATCAAGGTGCCGATCCTCCTCGAGCTCTTCCGCCGGGCCGAGGAGGATCCGGGGCTGCTCCGCCGCCGCGTGGAGCTGACGGACGAGGTGCGCACCGGAGGGAGCGGCGTGCTCCAGGTGCTGACGGACGGCGGCTCCGCGCTGTCGCTGGAGGATTACGCGATCTACATGATCCTCCACAGCGACAACACGGCGACGAACGTGCTCATCGACGCGCTGGGCATGGACGCGATCAACCGGCTGTCCGCCTCCCTCGGGGCGCCGAGCACGCTGCTGCAGCGCAAGATGATCCGCCCGGAGGAGTCCGCGCGCGGCCACGAGAACCTGTCCACCCCGCGGGACGCCGCCCGCATCATGGAGCGCATCGCGTCCTGCGACCTGCCCATGAGCCAGGCCTCCTGCCGGCGCGTGCGCGAGATCCTCACCCTCGACAAGGGCGGGCCGATCCGCCGGCCGGTGCCCGCCTCCGTGCCGATCGCGTTCAAGCCGGGCGGCATCACCGGGGTGGCGACGGTCTGGGCGATCGTGGGCGTGCCGGACCGGCCCTACGTCGTGGTCGTGATGTCCAACTACGGCGGGGACGGGGGCGCCGTGATCGAGGCCGTGTCCGCGCTCACGTACGACTACTTCAGCCGGCTGTCGGGAGTGACGGACCACGGCACGCGGGTGCCGCTCGACGTGCTGCGGCGCGTGCGGGGCGGCGGCTGAGGGCGGGCCGCGCGCCCCGCGCGGCTCAGCCCTCCCACCCGTGCAAGATACGCGCCGCGCGCCACACGCCATCCGCCGCCTGCAGAACCTTCGCGCGGAGCCTCGGCGGCAGGTCCGGCCGCTCCTCGAGGAAGGCGCGCACGGTCTCGGCCGCCTCGACCTCGCCGTGCCCGCCGAGCGTCGCGCCCAGCCAGGTGGCGGGGAAGAAGATGTCGCCGGTGCGCTGGATCTCCTCGACCATGTCGAGCGCGGGTCGGATGAAGGGGAGCGAGGAAGCTGCGCGGAGCGGGTGGTGGAGGTTCGACAGCCCCGAGAGCACCCAGGGCTCCCGCGCGCGATTCGCCGGATCGGCGAGCGAGCGGAAGAACGCGGCGCGCACCTCGGGATCCGCGTCGAGGGAGGGCCGCACGAAGCGGAAGCGCGTCTTGCGGTCCGGGTTGGTGATGCGCGCTTCCTGCGCATCCAGGATCCCGGACCACCCCTCCACCTCGTGGAGCGCGAGCGTGGAGGCGAGCGCGGTGTAGTCGTTCTCCGAGAGCGGCAGCCCGGGGACCCGCTCCTCCTGCGCCCACAGCCGGCGCATGCGCGCGAGCGCCTCCGGCGTCGAGGCGACGTCGCGCCAGGCGGAGAGGAACGCCGCGCGGGCCGTGGCCGGCCGGTCGCCCACGACCCCATCCCACAGCACGTCCTCGATCGCCGCGGCGCGGGCGGCGCGCTCCTCCGGCGGCACCAGCTCCAGGAACGCGCCGGCCAGGTACCCGAGCACCCGGCCCAGGATGAGCTCGTCGCGCTCGCGCGGGAGCGCCTCAACGGCGAGGTCCAGGAGCCGCTCGGGCGGGAGGCGACGCTCGAGCACCTGGTCCCACAGCGTCACCCAGGCGGCGCCTCGTGCGAGCGCGGGCTCGAGCTCCGGCAGGTGATCGCTCAGGTGCGCGAGGCTCGCATCGTCGAGCAGGAACAGGCCGTACTCGACGCCGGAGCCGTTGGGGAGGCCCCATCGAAGGTCGTCCGTGGCGGCGCCGGCGATGCGGACGGGTGATGCCCCGAGCTCGACGGTGACGATCGTGTCGCGTGGGGCCCCCGCGCCGGCCGCCCCTCCGTATCCCAGCCGCACCCGGAGCGTCTGGGGCCACACCCGGCCCGTGCCGGCGGGGTCCTCCTGCTCCAGCACCACGTCCCCGTTCTCCCGACGCACGCGCACGGTCGGGCGGCCGGGCTCCTCGACCCACACCCGGCTCCATTCCGCGAGGTCCTCCCCGGTGCGCTCGTCCAGGATCGCGATCAGCTCCGGCCATCCCGCGTTGCCGTACGCGTGCTCCGCGAGATAGGCGCGCAGGCCGTCGCGGAACGCTTCCTCGCCGAGGCGCGCCTCGAGCTGGCGCATGACGATCGGT
>CAZOYA010000003.1:0-55126 GCA_964583815.1 uncultured Gemmatimonadaceae bacterium
CGGGTACATGGGCAAGGAGCCCGTGCATCGTGCCTACCACCACGACGAGCTGACCTTCCGGCGACTGTACGCGTTCAACGAGAACTTCGTGCTCCCGCTGTCGCACGACGAGGTCGTGCACATGAAGGGATCGCTGCTCGCGCGGATGCCCGGGCCGGAATGGCAGCGGTTCGCGAACCTGCGGCTGCTCTACGGCTACCAGACGGCGCAGCCGGGGAAGAAGCTGCTCTTCATGGGCGGGGAGCTCGCGCAGCCGCGCGAGTGGGCGCACGACACGAGCATCGATTGGCATCTCCTCGACGAGCCGCTGCATGCGGGCATGCTGCGCTGGGTGTCGGACCTCAACCGCGCCTATCGCGAGGAGCCGGCGCTGCACCGGCGGGACTTCGAGGAGGCCGGGTTCGAGTGGATCGACGCGAACGACACGGCGCAGAGCGTGCTGAGCTTCCTGCGCGTCGGCGCCTCGCCGGACGAGACGGTCGCGGTGGTCTTCAACTTCACGCCGGTGCCGCGCGACGCCTACCGCATCGGCGTGCCCCGGCCGGGCGTCTGGACGGAGATCCTGAACAGCGACGCGCCGGTGTACGGCGGCAGCGGTCGGGGGAACCTGGGCGCGGTGGAGACGATGCCCGTGCCCTTCCACGGTCGCCCGCACTCGCTCCTCCTCTCGCTCCCGCCGCTCGCGGTGCTCTTCCTCCGGGCTCCGGACGCTCCGCCGCCCGCGCGGGGACGCGCGGAGCCGGGCGGAGCCGCCGACGACGGGGGCGCGGGATGAGGGGGCGCACGACCCGTCGCTCGGTGGAGCGTCGCCGGGCCCCGGGGGCGAGCCGTGGCTCGGGGGATCCGGGCCCGCAAGCCGGAGGGCGTCGGCGCGTGCGCTTCCGGGCGGAGCTCGGTCCGGTGGCGGTCGGCCCGGACCGATGGGAGGTGCGGCTGTGGGCCCCGCGGGCCGAGCGTGTCTCCCTGCGGCTGGTGGAGCCGGACGACCGCGTCCTGCCGATGGAGCGCGAGCGACGCGGCTACTGGTCGACCATCCTCGAGGGCGTCCCCGCCGGGGCGCTCTACCGCTTCCAGCTCGACGGCGAGCGGGAGCGTGCGGATCCCGCCTCGCGCCACCAGCCCCGTGGCGTGCACGGCCCCTCGCGCCTGGTCGATCCCGCGTTCGCGTGGACGGACGACGACTGGGGCGGGCTCCCCTTCCACGAGCTGATCCTCTACGAGCTCCACGTGGGCACCTTCTCGCCCGAGGGCACCTTCGACGGGGTGCTGGACCGCCTGGGGGACCTGGAGCGCCTGGGGATCACCGCCCTCGAGCTCATGCCGGTGGCGCAGTTCCCGGGTGACCGGAACTGGGGCTACGACGGGGTGCTGCCCTTCGCCGTGCAGGACTCGTACGGCGGCCCCGAAGGGCTCAAGCGCCTGGTGGACGCCTGCCACGCGCGCGGCATCGCGGTGTTCCTGGACGTCGTCTACAACCACCTGGGGCCGGAGGGATGCTATCTCGACGACTTCGGCCCGTACTTCACCGACCACTACCGGACGCCGTGGGGGCGCGCCCTCAACTTCGACGGGGCCGGCTCCGACGAGGTGCGGCGCTATTTCGTGGAGAACGCGCTCTACTGGGTCTCGGAGTTCCACATCGACGGGCTGCGGCTCGACGCGGTGCACGGGATCATCGACCCGAGCGCGATTCCCTTCCTCGAGGAGCTGGTCTCGGCCGTGCACGCGGAGGCCGCCCGCCAGGAGCGGCACGTCCACGTGGTGGCCGAGAACGACCGCAACGACCCGCGCATCCTGAGCCCCCCGGAGCTCGGAGGACACGGGTTCGACGGCGTCTGGAACGACGACTTCCACCACGCGCTCCACGGGCTCCTGACCGGGGAGCACGACGGCTACTACCGCGACTACGGCAGCCTGCAGCACCTGGAGACGGCGCTCCGCGACGGCTTCGTGCTGGCCGGCGAGTACTCGATCCACCGCGACCGACGCCACGGGCGCTCCTCCCGGGACGTCGAGCCCCACCGGCTCGTGGTCTTCCTCCAGAACCACGACCAGGTCGGGAACCGCGCCCAGGGCGAGCGGCTCTCCGATCTCGTCGGGCTCGAGAAGCTGAAGCTCGGCGCGGCCTGCACGCTGCTCTCGCCCTACGTGCCGCTGCTCTTCATGGGCGAGGAATACGGGGATCTCTCGCCGTTCCTGTACTTCGTGGACCACGCCGATCCGGCGCTCGCCGACGCGGTGCGGGAAGGACGGCGCCGGGAATTCGCGGAGTTCGGGTGGCCGGAGAACGTCCCGGATCCGCTCGCCGAGGACACCTTCGCGGAGGCGAAGCTGGAGCACGGTCGGCGGGAGGTGGGATGGCATCGGGCGCTCTTCGCCTACTACCGCGAGCTGGTCGGGCTTCGGCGCGGCCTCCCCGCGCTCACCCGCGCCCGTCGAGGCACGTTCGAGGTGCGCGCGGCCCCGGCGCAGCGGCTCCTCGCGCTGGAGGCACGCCACGACGAGGGAGACATCTTCCTCTACCTCCACTTCGGCGAGGAGCGGAGACCGCCGACGCTCGTCCCGCCGCAGGGGGTGTGGATGACCCTGCTCGACTCCGCGGCCGGCCGCTGGGGCGGCCCCGGGGACAGCTTCCCCGCGGCCGTCGAATCGGACGGGTCGGCGGCCCTGCGGGCGCTCCAGCCCTGGTCCGCCGTGCTGCTGCGACGCTCGGGCCCCGTGCCCGGCACGGAGCACGTCCGCGCATGAGCCGCTACGTCTGCATCCACGGCCACTTCTACCAGCCGCCGCGCGAGAATCCCTGGCTCGAGAGCGTCGAGCGCCAGGAGTCGGCGCACCCCTACCACGACTGGAACGCGCGGGTGACCGCGGAGTGCTACGCGCCCAACGCCGCCTCGCGCCTCTTCGACGACCGGCACCGGATCGTCGAGATCGTCAACAACTACGCCCGGATCTCGTTCAACTTCGGCGCGACGCTCCTGTCCTGGATGGAGCGGAGCACGCGCTTCACCTACGGGGCGATCCTCGAGGCGGACCGCGAGAGCATCGAGCGCTTCGGTGGGCACGGCTCCGCGATCGCGCAGGGGCACGGTCACGTCATCATGCCGCTCGCGAGCCCCCGGGATCGGCGGACGCAGGTGCGGTGGGGCATCCGGGACTTCCAGGCGCGGTTCGGGCGCGACCCCGAGGGGATGTGGCTTCCCGAGACCGCGGTGGACACGGACACGCTCGAGGCGCTGGCCGAGCAGGGCATCGCCTTCACGGTGCTCGCGCCCCGTCAGGCGGCCGCCGTGCGGCCGCTGGCGGAGGACGGCTCGCGCGTCGAGGGCGACGAAGGATGGCACGACGTCACGGGCGAGCGCGTCGATCCGGCCCGGCCGTACCGGGTGCACCTCCCCTCCGGACGCACGATCACCGTCTTCTTCTACGACGGCCCCATCAGCCGCGCCGTGGCGTTCGAGGAGCTCTCCCGCAACGGCGATCGGCTCGCGGACCGGCTCCTCGGCGTGCTCGGAAACGGCTCCGAGGAGCCGCGCCTCGTGCACGTCGCCGTGGACGGCGAGACCTTCGGGCACCATCACATGGGCGGGGAGCTGGCGCTCTCCTACGCGCTCCGGAAGCTCGAGCGCACGGAGGGCGTGGAGCTGATCAACTACGGCGCGTTCCTCGAGCGGCACCCCCCGACCTGGGAGGCGCGCATCGTCGAGGATTCCTCGTGGAGCTGCGTCCACGGAGTCGAGCGCTGGCGGAGCGACTGCGGGTGCAGCACGGGCGGGCTCCCCCGCTGGAACCAGGCGTGGCGGGCGCCCCTCCGCGCCGCGCTGGACGGGCTCCGCGAGCGGATCGACCCCGCCTTCGAAGCGGCCGCCGCCGAGATCTTCACCGATCCCTGGGAGGCGCGGGACGACTACATCGACGTCGTCCTCGACCGGAGCGACCGCAGCGTGGACGCATTCCTGGCGAAGCACGCCTGCGGCCCGGCGGACCGCGTCGACGTCGTGCGCGCGCTCCGGCTCATGGAGCTCCAGCGGCACGCCATGACGATGTACACGAGCTGCGGCTGGTTCTTCTCCGAGCTCTCCGGGATCGAGACCACGCAGGTGCTCCACTACGCGGCGCGGGTCGTCCAGCTCGCCGAGGAGCTCTTCGGGGAATCACCGGAGCCGGATTTCCTGCGGGCGCTCGAGGCGGCGCCCAGCAACATCCCCGAGAAGGGCAACGGCCGCCGCATCTACGAGCAGTGGATCCGGCCGCTCCGGGTCGATCTGCCGAAGGTCGCGGCGCACTACGCGAGCCGCTCCGCCTTCCGCCCCTACGAGGGCGACGGGGAGGCCGAGATCCACTGCTATCGTGTCGGGGTCGAGGAGGAGGACCGCGACGTCATCGGGCGCTCACAGCTCCTCACCGGGTGGGGCACCTTCCGCTCCACGATCACGCGCGACCAGCAGCGCCTCTCGTACGCGGCCGTCTACACGGGTGACCACACGGGCATCCTCGGCGTGCGGCCGTTCCGGGACGAGGAGAGCGAGCGTGCCGTGCGCGAAGAGCTCTCCGCCGCGTTCCGGAGCGCGGATCTCGCGAACATGGTGCGGATCATGGACCGCGAGTACACGGCCGCCGGGGACGCGCTCCGGGCGCTCTTCCGCGACGAGCAGCAGGAGGTGATCAACCAGATCCTCGAGTCGTCGGTGCGCGAGGCCGAGGAGGTGCTGCAGGACCTCTACCATCGGTCGGCGCCGCTCATGCGCTTCGCCGCGGAGCTCGGCGTGGAGCAGCCGAGCGTGTTCCAGACCGCGGCCGACGCCGTCCTTCGCAAGGACGTCGAGGACGCTCTCGCGGCCGATCCGCCCGACCTCGACCGCCTGGCGGGCCTGCTCGAGGAGGCGCGCGAGCGGGGGGTGCACCTCGAGCCGGACGACATCCGGCACGCGGCCGGCCGCGCCCTCGAGACGCTCGCCGATCGCGCGGCCGAGGAGCCCGACGACCTCGACCGCGTCGGGGCGCTCGTGCGCGGCACCGCGCTGTTCGTCGAGCTGGAGTTCCCGGTGATCGTGTGGGGTGCCCAGAACACCGTCTTCCGCATGATCCGCGAAGGGTGGGCGGAGCGGTCCGAGCGCGCCGGGGCGGGGGACGAGGAGGCGCGCCGCTGGATCGAAGCCATGACCGAGGTGGCCGAGAACCTCTCGATCGCGATCCCGTGAGCGCGTGGGCAGGGGCGGAGCCCGTCGCCACCTACCGCCTCCAGGTCTCGACCGTGGGCGGCCTCGACGGGGTGACGGCGCTCGCCGATCACCTGCGCGAGCTCGGCGTGTCGCACCTCTACCTCTCTCCGATCATGCGGGCGCGGAGCGGGAGCGCCCACGGCTACGACGTCGTGGACCCGGAACGGGTGGACCCGGACATCGGGGGCGAGGCGGCGCTCGAGCGGCTCGGAGCGGCCTGCCGCGCGCACGGGCTCGGGCTGGTGCTGGACATCGTCCCGAACCACATGGCGGCGACGCACGAGAATCCCTGGTGGTGGGACCTGCTCGCGCGGGGCGCGGCCTCCCCGTTCGCCTCCTTCTTCGACGTGGACCTCGACGAGCCGCTGCCGCCGGCGCGGGGACGGGTCATCCTGCCCATCCTCGGGCGTCGGTACGTGCGCACCCTGGAGTCGGGGGAGCTGCAGGTGCTCGCCGACCGCGAGGGCGGCGTCGTCCTCCGCTTCTGGGAGCACCTGCTGCCGCTCGACGTCTCGTCGCACCCGGTGCTGGGCCGGCCCGACGGCGGGGCGACCGGCGAGGCAGACGCGGCGCCCGGGGCGCGGGGGTCCGGGAGGGCCGCCCGTTCCGGCGCTCGCCCATCCGGCGCGCCGGGGTCCGAAGGGGCGGACGCGTGGGAGGCCGCGCTCGCCCGCCTCGACGCGACCCGGCGGGACGCCGGGGCGCGGGCCGAGCTCGACGCGCTCCTCGCGCGTCAGCCCTACTGGCTGGTGCACTGGCGCACGGCGCCCGAGGAGCTGAACTACCGGCGCTTCTTCGACATCTCGCACCTCGTCGCGCTCCGCATGGAGCGGCCCGAGGTGTTCGATGCCTGGCACCGGGGGCTCGCGGACCTCCTCCGACGGCACCCGGTGGACGGGCTGCGCGTCGATCACGTCGACGGGCTCGCCGATCCCGCCCGGTACCTCGGACGGCTCCGGGAGCTCGTCGCGTCCACCGGGCGGGATCCCTCGGCCGTGCTCGTGCTGGTCGAAAAGATCCTCGGCCCGGACGAGCCGTTGTCGTCCGGCTGGGCGGTGGACGGCACGACCGGCTACGACTTCCTCGCGATCGCCGAGGGCGCGCTCCTCGACGCGGAGGGGCTGGAGGCGCTGACACGGGGGTGGCACACCTTCTCCGGCCGGACGCGCAGCTACGCCGAGGAGGTGCGGCGCAACAAGCGACGCGCCCTGCAGTCGCACTTCCGGCGCGACCTGGACCGGCTCGTCCGGCGGGCCCTCCCGCTCGTGCGCTCCGACCCGCGGGGGCGGGATGCCGCGCGCTCCGAGATCGAGGCCGCGCTGGCGGAGATGACCGTGCAGCTCGACGTGTACCGGACGTACCGCGCGCGGGGGAGCGGGCCGCGGCCGATGGACGCGGCCCGGCTCGGCGAGGCCGCGGCGCGGACGCGCCGCTCCGCGCGCGCGATTCCGGCTCCGCTCGTGGCGGTGCTGCACGACCTCCTCCTCGGCCCGGCCGGCGATCCGGAGCGCGGCCTCGAGCTCGCCGAGGCCTGGCAGCAGCTCACCGGCGCGGTCATGGCGAAGGGCGTGGAGGACACCACGTTCTACGTCTACGGGCCGCTTCTTTCGACCAACGAGGTGGGCGGCGAGCCGCCCTCGGCGCCGCGGAGCGTCGCGGAGCTCCACGAGGCGCTCGCCGCCCGGGGCCGGTCGTGGCCGCGCAGCCTGAACGCCACCTCCACCCACGACACCAAGCGGAGCGAGGACGTGCGGGCCCGCCTCCACGTCCTCACCGAGATCGCCGAGGAATGGACCGAGCGGGTCGTGCGATGGCACGCCTGGAACCGCTCCCTGCGCGAGACGGTGCGCGGGCGCCCGGTGCCCACGCCCAACGAGGAGTGGATGCTCTACCAGACCCTCGTCGGCGTCTGGCCGCTCGAGGAGCGGCCGGACGAGGAGGCGCTCCTCGAGCGCCTGGGCACCTACCTGCAGAAGGCGGCGCGGGAGGCCAAGGAGCACACGAGCTGGTACCGGCCGCGCCCCGAGCACGAGGAGGCGCTCGTGCGCTTCGCGCGCCGCATCCTCGAGGAGGGCCGCGACGCGCCGTTCCGCGAGGACCTCCTCGCGTTCCAGCGTCGGGTCGCCTTCCTCGGCGCGATCGACGCGCTGGCCCTCCTCGCGCTGAAGCTCGCCGCGCCGGGGATCCCGGATCTCTACCAGGGAACCGAGCTGTGGGCCCTGCACCTCGTGGATCCGGACAACCGCGCTCCCGCGGACTGGGCGCGGAGCCGGCGCCTGCTCGCCGACCTGAAGCGCGACGCGTGCCGGGACGGGAGCGACGGCGCCGTGCCGGAGGGGGTGCTGCAGGAGCTGCTCGGGTCCTGGCGCGACGGGCGGGTGAAGCTGCTGCTCACGTGGCGCGGCCTCGCCTGCCGCCGGGCCCACGCGTCCCTCCTGCGCGAGGGGGATCACCTGCCGCTGGAGGCGGAGGGCCCGCGGAGCCGCCATGTGATCGCGTTCGCGCGCCGGCACGCGGGGAACTGGCTGATCGCGCTCGTCCCCCGGCTGCCCGCCGGTCTCACGGAGCCCGAGCGCTTCCCGGTCGGCGCCGAGGTGTGGGCGGACACCGCCGTGATGCTCCCGGAGGGCGCGCCGCGGACGTGGACGGACGCGGTGACGGGCCATTCCGTGCGCCCCGAGGACGACGGGCGGCTCCGGCTCGGGGCGGCGCTCGCGCGCTTCCCGGTCGCGCTGCTTCAGGGGCGGGAGGCGCGCGACCCCGCCACCAGCGACGCGATCTCGTCGAGGAAGCGCGGGACCTCCTCCGGACTCCCGAGCGCGTAGCGCGCGAGCGTCCCGCGCTCCGGCTCCTCGCCCGCGACCACCACGCCGATCCCCCGCTCGCGCAGCGCCCGGAACGCGTCCTCGTCGGTGAGGTCGTCCCCCACGTAGAGGGGCACGTCGTCCGGACCGGCTCCGAGCAGCTCGAGCATGCGGAGCACCGCCGCGCCCTTGTCCCACGGCAGGTTCGGGCGGAGCTCGAAGATCATGCGGCCGCCGGTCGTGCGGAGCTCCGGCTCGCCGGCCGCGACCTCGTCGACCGCCGCCTCCACGCGCGCCGCGTCGCGCGGGTCCTCGAGCATGCGGTAATGGACCGCGACCGCGAACCCCTTCCGCTCGACGAGCGCGCCGGGGACGGCGGACAGGCCGCGCTCGAGCCGATCGGCCGCGCGGGCGAGCGCCGGGCGGTACTCCTCGCCGGTCCGGTGGCGCGTGCCGTCCGGCTCCACGATCTCGAAGCCGTGGCTCCCGGCGTAGTGGAGCCCGGACAGGCCGACGCGGGCGCGCACGTCCTCGACGTCCCGGCCGCTCACGATGGCGACCGGGCAGACGGCCGCCAGCCGCTCGAGCGCCGCCCGCGCGGCGCCCCCGAGGGCGGCCGCGTCCGGCGTCGAGACGATCGGCGTGAGGGTGCCGTCGTAGTCGAGGCACACCACCGGCGTCCCCGCGCCGATCCGCTCGGCGAGCTCCGCCCGGTGCGCGAAGGGGGAGGGGAGGTCGGTGATGCGCGGTCCGGGCGCCTCCGTCATCGGGCCGGCGCGGCCTCCGCCTCCGCCTCGACCGCGCGGGCGCACGAGGCGCAGAGGCGCGTCCAAGGCACGAGCTCGAGCCGCGCCGGCTCGATCTTCCGTCCGCAGCGCGCGCAGGTCTGGTAGGCCTCGGGCTCCTCCCGCAGACGGCGGAGCGCCTCGTCGATCTCCGCGAGCTGGTCGCTCGCCCGGGAGACGTTGGCGAGGTCCTTCTCCTCCTCCTGCGTGTCCGACGCGGCGTCGGCCACGTGCGTGGGGACGCGCGACAGCGCCCCGGAGGATTGCCGCTGGCCCTCCGACGCCTCGGCTTCCGCCTGCTGGAGGGTCTCCAGGGTCTGTCGCCGTTCGTCCAGCAGCCGGCGCTCGAGGTGCTCGAGATCGATCGTGTCGCTCATGGGGTCCTCCCGTGGGGGGTGCGCGTGGCTGCCGCCGGACGCATCAGAAGGCGTCCTCCCAGCGCTTGGAGAGGCGCTGGGCGCAGTTGATGATGCCGACCATCGAGTACGTCTGCGGGAAGTTGCCCCACAGCTCCCCCGTGCGGGGATCGATGTGCTCGGCCATGAGGCCGAGCGAGGTCCGGTGCTCGAGGAGGCGCTCGAAGTGCGCCCGCGCCTCTTCCTCCCGGCCCACCGAGGCGAGCGCGTCGACCAGCCAGAACGTGCAGAGCAGGAAGGCGTGCTCGGGCTCGCCGAAGTCGTCCGGCTCCAGGTACCGGTACACGAAGCCGTCCCGCACGAGCTCGCGCTCGATCGCCTCCAGCGTGCCGAGCATCCTCGGATCGTCCGGGGGGAGGAAGCCGAGCTCGAACATCAGCAGCAGGCTCGCGTCGAGTCCGCTCCCGCCGAACGTGGCCGTGAAGCTCCCGCGCTCCTCCGACCAGGCGGCGTCCAGCAGCGCCTCGTGCATGCGCCGCGCTTCCTCGCGCCAGGCACGCGCGCGCTTCACGTCGCCCACGTGGAAGCAGATGCGCGCGAGGCGGTCGCACGCCGCCCAGCACATGAGCGCCGAGGAGGTGTGGCGATGCATCCGGCCGCGGAGCTCCCACACCCCGGCGTCCGGCTCGCCGAAGAAGCGGATCGCGAGGCGTCCCGCGTGCTCGAGGCGGGGCAGGAGCGCGTCCGCGTAGATGTTGTTGGGGATGCGCGTGTCGTACACGAGCTGCGAGAGCGCCAGCACCACGCCGCCGTACACGTCGTGCTGGATCTGCCGGTAGGCCGCGTTTCCCACGCGCACCGGACCCATGCCCAGGTATCCCGGGAGGCTCGGCACCTCGCGCTCGTCCAGGCGTCCCTCCCAGTTGATCCCGTACACGGGCTGGAGCCCCGCGGCCTCCTCCTCGCGGACGCCCGCGAGCAGGTTCGTGATGTAGGAGAGGAACTCCTCCATCGCCACCGTGGCGCCGAGGCGGTTGAGCGCCCGCACCACGAAGTAGCCGTCGCGCAGCCAGCAGTAGCGGTAGTCCCAGTTCCGGCCCGACTCCGG
Source organism: uncultured Gemmatimonadaceae bacterium (assembly GCA_964583815.1). Classification (GTDB taxonomy): domain Bacteria; phylum Gemmatimonadota; class Gemmatimonadetes; order Longimicrobiales; family Gaopeijiaceae; genus JAWLHJ01. Next base: position 10,276 of record CAZOYA010000003.1, read on the forward strand.
CGCCTCCGGGATCGAGGTGGTGGGCGCGGCGATGATCGCGCCGGTGTCCTCGAACACCGAGAGCTTGAGGGTGATCGCGGCGCGGATCACGGCCTCCTGCCACTCGAAGGGGATCGAGAGCGAGCGGACCATCGTGTACCAGTGATCGGTGGTCTCCCGGAGGTGGCGCCGCGCCACGTCGAGCGGCGCCTCGGCGAGCGTCTGGTCCTCGCCGAGGACGATCGCGACCTCGCGGCCGAGCACGAACGGACGCTCCTCCACCAGGGCGGTGATGGGGGCGTTGGTCGTCGCCCGGAGCACCCCGCCCGGGGATCCGAGGAAGCGCACGTGGTTCGTGCCCTGCGTGATCTCGCACCGCTCCGCGCCGTAGTCGCGCATCGGCCGGATGCGGATCCGGATCCTCGGGTCGCCGGCGAGCGGCCGCACGAGGCGCACGAGCGTGGCCGGACGGAAGCTCCGGCCGTGGTGCTCGAACCGCGGGCAGAGGTCGAAGATCTCCAGCGCGTCGCCGTTCCGGCCCCGCTGCACGGTCCGCAGGATCGCCGTGTTGCGCAGGTAGGACTGCTCCGACGAGACCAGCTCGTCGATCTCGATGCTGAAGGTCCCGTCGGGGTCCGGCTCCTGCGGGTCCCCGCGCAGCAGGCTGCAGAAGACCGGGTCGCCGTCGAACCGGGGCGTGCAGAACCACACCACCGCGCCCCGGTCGTTCAGGAGCGCGCTGACGGTTCCGTTGCCGACGAGGCCGAGCTCGAGCCCCGACACTCAGGCCGCGGAAGTGGTCGAGCTCCCTCCCGACGCCTCCGAGGCCCGTGACGGCTCGTGGGGGCGCCGCGGACGACGGTGGGGGGGCCGGGGGCGCGGCCCGCCACGCTCGGTGCGGGGGCGGGTGGCGATCAGGTTGGACAGGAACCGCTCGCGCCACGCCGCCGCCGTGTTCGCCTGCAGGCTCTCCATGCCGATCTCCCACCGGCGCAGCCGCTGCGCGAGCGGCATGTGGAGCGCCTCGTAGAGCGCGTCGGCCACCCCGCCGGCGTCGTACGGGTTCACGATCAGCGCGGCTTCCGCGAGCTCCTCGGCGGCCCCGGCGAGGCTGGAGAGCACGAGCACGCCCGGGTCCTCCGGCGGCTGCGCCGCGAGGAACTCCTTCGCCACGAGGTTCATCCCGTCGCGGAGGGGCGTGACCAGGCCCACGTGCGCGATCGAAAAGTAGCCCAGCAGGACCTCCCGCGGCACGGCGCGCGTGATGAGGCGGAGCGGTGCCCAGTGCGCGCTGTTGATGAGGCCGTTCACGCGCCCGGCCTCCCGCTCGAGCTCCCGCGCCATGACCTGGTAGCGATCGACCTCCTCGCGCGAGGGGGCCGCGACCTGCACGTAGATGAGGCGGTCGTCGAGCTCCTCCTCGTGCTGCTCGAGGAGACGTCCGAACGCGCGGATGCGCTTCACGAGGCCCTTCGTGTAGTCGAGCCGGTCCGCGCCGATCACGAGCTTGCGCCCCTGGAGCGCCTCCACGAGGCGCATCGCCGTCGGCGTGTTGCGGCTGGCGGCCGCGGTTTCGGCGGTGCCGTCCACGTCGATCCCGATGGGATAGGCGCCGAAGCGCAGCCGGTGACCATTGTACTCCGCCACGCCGAGGGTCTCGTTCACCATGGCGCCGAGTCCCCGGCGGAGCGCCCCGGCGAAGTGCCGCGCATCGATGGCGGTCTGGAAGCCGGCGAGGTCGTAGGCGAAGAACGACTCGAGGAGCTCCGCCGCGTCCGGGAGGGCGCGGAGGAGGTCGAAGGGCGGGAACGGGATGTGCAGGAAGAAGCCGATCCGCGACGTCACGTCGAGCCGTCGGAGCTCCGCGGCGAGCGGGATCAGGTGGTAGTCGTGGATCCAGACCGTGTCGTCGGCATCGATCGAGGGACGCACGCTCCGCGCGAAGTATCGGTTGACATCGAGGTACGACGTGCGGTACGCGTCACGGTAGTCGATCGCGTCGAGGTGCTCGTGCAGGAGCGGCCACAGGACGCTGTTCGCGTACCCGCGGTAGTAGTTCTCCAGGTCCTCCGGCGCGAGGGGCACGGTGGCGAACGTGATGTCGTCGTGTCGCTGGACGTCCGGCGCGGACGCTCGGCCGGTGGCACGGTCCCCGTCCCATCCGAACCATATGCCCCCGCTTCGTGCGAGCGCGTCCTGGACCGCCACGGTCAGACCGCCCGCCGAAGTGTCGCCCGTGGGAAGCGGCACGCGGTTCGAAATGACTACGAGTCCCAAGATTCTTCTCCCTTCGTTCAGCTTCGATGTCGCGATTGCGGGATGCCGCCGGCGGCCCCGGGCCGGGCGGCGATCGGTGCGGCCCTCACGGCCGCCCGAGGCGTCGGATCTCCCCTCCTCCGGAGGTGGGCGGGCCGGTGGATCGGGCCTCTTCGAACAGCTGTCGGAGTCGGCGCTCGGAGAGGCGCGCGGCGTGGCGTTCGGGGAGGTCGCACCAGAACCCCCGGTTCGCCTGCTCGGGATGACGGAAGCTCACGGACCAGCGGACCTCCCGCAGCGTCCGACTTCCGCCGGCTTCCTCCATGCGCCCGATCGCGGTCCAGCGCCATCGCTCGCCGCCGATCTCGATCTCTCCGAACTTCTCTCCGACCCTCGATCCGCTGTCCATCACCGCGCCGGCTGCATGGAATCCCGAGCGATGGCAGTCGCAACATCCATGCCATGGAGGAGCCCCCGCCGGGGGCGCGTGCGCCATCCCGTACGGGCGTCGAGCGCACCCAGGAACGGGGGCGCGGTGCGCGTCGCTGGTCCCGCTCTTGCAACCAGCGGCGCCCTGCCCGCCGATCGGATCCCATGCGACACACCGTGAACATCCTGGCTGCCGACATCGGCGGCACGCACGCCCGCTTCGCGCATCTCCAGCTCGAGGACGGGGTCCTCCGCTCCCTCGGCCAGATCACGTACCGCAGCGCCGAGATCGTCTCCGCGCGCGACGTCGTCCGACGGTTCCTCTCCGAGTCCGGCGTCGAGTCCGACACCGCGGCCCTCGCCGTCGCGGGTCCCGTGACCCGCGGCCGGGGCCGCCTCACCAACCTGGGGCTGGAGTTCGATCAGCGCGAGCTGGCGGGGTGGCTCGGGCTCGGCCACGCGACGGTCCTGAACGACTTCGAAGCCCTCGGATTCGTCCTGCCGCTGCTGGATCCCGACGACTTCGTCGTGCTGCACGAGGGGGATCCCGACGCGCACGGCGTGATGGCCCTGCTCGGCGCCGGAACGGGCCTCGGGCAGGCGCTCGTCCGGCGGTCGAGAGCCGACGGGGTCGTGGAGGTCGCGCCCACGGAAGGGGGCCACTCCTCGTTCGCGGCGCGAAACGAGACCGAATGGGCGCTGCAGCGCTTCCTGGCGGCGCGGTACGACGGGCACGTCTCCTGGGAGCGGGTGGTGTCCGGTCCAGGGCTCGCGGCGATCTACGAGTTCCTCGTCGTCAGCGGGCGGGAGCCGGAGAACCCGGAGATCCGCCGGGAGCTGGCGCGGGCGGACCCTCCGGTGGTGGTGGTCCGACGGGCGCTCGAGCGAAGCGACCGGGCGTGCGAGGCCGCGCTGGAGGTGTTCGTCGCCGCCTACGGGGCGCGGGCGGGAGACGTGGCGCTGTCGGTGGGCGCGACGGGCGGCGTCTACCTTGCGGGCGGCATGACGATCCGGGTCCGCGAGGAGCTCCGGAGCGCGGCCTTTCTCGCCGCCTTCCTCGAGAAGGGGCGAATGCGCTCCTGGATGGAGCGGATCCCCGTGCGGATCATCGAGCGGGACGACGCCGGCATCATCGGCGCGGCGCTCGCGGCGCTCCCGCCGTCCGTGCGGGCCACCGTGCGCGAGATCCCGGAAGCGGCGCCGATCCCGTAGCCCGCCGGAAGCGATCCGTCAGGAGATGCCGGGCGGGGGATCGCCGGGCGTGGCGTCCCCGCCGCCGGCCTGGCCTCGCGCGGCCGCGCTGTCGGGGAGCGCCAGGGCGCGCACCGGGCTCGACGGAAGGATCGCGCCGGACGGGATCACCTTCCCGCCGGCCGCACGCGCCGCCTCGGAAGCCAGCGTCGGCGGGGGCGTCAGAGGGAACGCCTTCACGGCGGCGACGATGCCGGCCGCGGCGAGATCGGGGTCGTCGATCAGGACCTTCCGATCGCGCTCGTTCGTGAGGAATCCCGTCTCGAGGATGACGCCGATCGTCATCGGGTGCAGCGCGTGCTGGTAGCGGCGGAAGTTGAAGGCGTAATAGCCCCGCATGCGGCGCGTGACGGTCGGGATCAGCGGGAGCCCGGTCGCCTCGCCGTAGCTCTGCGCCAGGATCTCGGCGGCCCACTCGGCGCGTCCGGTGGCGTCCCGCCGAGGCGCCGCGACGCGGTAGCCGGTGGCGCGGCCGTCGGGACTCCCGTCCGCGTGGATCGAGATGAAGAGGTGCGCCCGGTACCCGGGCGGGACGACGGCCGGCAGGATCTCGACCTCGTAGCCCAGCTCCTCGAGCATGGCGCCGGCGCGCTGCGCGATCTCGAGGTTGCTCTGCCACTCGAGCACCTCTTCCCAGCGGGTTCCGTTCCCGCGGATGCCGGCGAGCTCGTCCGGGGCCTCGGCGGCCTTCCAGTGCCCGGCCTGGAGGGCGATCCTGACCCGCCCCTCCGGGGGCTCCCATTCCGCCGGCGTCGGGATCGGGCCGGCGTAGCGGTAGCGCCGCCGATATCGCCGGCGGTCGTCCTCCCGGTTGCGGTCCGTCCGGTCCCACACCTCCGCCTCCTCGTCGGCCACCTCCGCGAGGGCGCGCCCGTCGCGCCCGGGCCCGATGAGACGCTCCTCGAGCTCGGCGCCCGTCTCGTCCACCGGCCCGACGTCCGTCAGGGCGGCGGGCGCGTCGTCGAGGGTGTCGGCGGGGGAGGCGGGCGTGGGGCCGGGAAGTCCGGGTGTGGAGACGAGCGGGCGACGCGCGAGGGCGGGCGGAGAGACGGGCGGAATGCGGACCTCGGGCGTGTCCGGGGCGGGCGGATCGAGCCGGAGGGCCGCCGCCTCAGCGCCGACGCCCGGCGTTCCGCTTCCCGATCCGGCGAACGCCGCCGTCGTCACGCTCATCGCGAGAAGGCCGAGGCGTCGTGCTGCACTCCAGCGCAAGAAGGCTCTCCGGCTCGTGTCCTGGCGCCCGCAGGGGTTCGTGGCTCGCAAGATGCGTACCCCTGCGCGCAGGATAGAGACGGCCTCCACCACCCCGCAACCGCCGCCGAGGAGGCGCGACAGGACGCCGCTCGCGCTCGGCGCTCTTAGACGTTTCGCGGGTCCCGTCCGGCCTCCGCCGGACGGCGCGGCCCCCGGCCCGGAGCCATGCGCTCCCAGATGCCGCGCCCGGCGATCAGGCGGTCGTGGAGCGCCGCGCCCACGTGCGCCGCCACGAGCGCGACGAGCAGGTAGGCGGTCACCTGGTGCACGACGAGCGCGATCCCCGCCGCCCGGGGGGACGCGGGCAGGAGCGGAGGGATCCCGAGCGCCTCCAGGAGCTCGATCGGGAACCGGTCCGCCACCGTGCGCACGTATCCGCTCGTGACCTGGACCGCGAGCAGCGCGTAGAGGGTTGCGTGCACGCGCCGCATGATGGCCCGTTGCCGCCCCGGCACGGCGTCGGGCAGCGGGACGGACGGCCGCACGAGGCTCCAGCCCACGCGAAGGGGCAGGAGCACGAAGAGGAGCACGCTCCCGAGCCCCTTGTGGAGGATGTAGAGCGGGTCGGCGGCGAACGCCAACGGCTCGCTCGTCATGAGGACGCCCGCCGTGAGCATCACCGCGACCGCCGCGGCCACGGTCCAGTGGAACAGCCGCGTCAGCGGGTGATGGCGAGGCGGAGCCGTCACGGCGCGGCTCGGAGCGGGGAGGCGGCGCTAGATTGCGGCCGGTCGCGACCGCGACGGCCGGAGGAGGAAGGAACGAGATGACGAGGAGCGTCGGCGCCCGGGAGCCTCATCCCGGCATCGTACCGGGCGTGCGCGGGCGGGGCAACGACGGCCGCGCGTGGAGTGCCGGATGCCCCGGCGCCCGGACCCGCGACGCGGGCGGGCAGGGGGGCGAGCACGGACGACCCGGGCCGTGAGATGCCCCCTGTGCGCGGGCGGGACGCACCCGTTCGCCGTGGTGGAGCGCGAGGGGTACCACCGATGCCGGACGTGCGCGCTCGTCTTCCTCGATCCGGCCCACCGACTCGACCGCGCAGCCGAGCGCGCCCGGTACGAGCTGCACGAGAACGATCCCTCGGACGACCGCTACCGCGCGTTCCTCGAGCGCCTCGCCGCGCCCCTCGCGGAGCGGTTGCCGGCCGGCGCGCGCGGGCTCGACTACGGATCCGGACCGGGCCCGACCCTCTCGCGGATGATGGAGGAGCGCGGCTTCCCGGTCGCGTGCTGGGATCCCTTCTTCGCGCCGGACCGGGACGTGCTCGAGGGCCGCTACGACTTCGTGACCTGCTCCGAGACCGCGGAGCACTTCTTCGAGCCCGGGGCGGAGCTCCGCCGCCTCGACGGGCTGCTGCGACCGGGCGGCTGGCTGGGGCTCATGACCCGGGTGCTCGAGCCCGGGTTGGACTTCGAGCGCTGGTGGTACGCGCGCGACCCCACCCACGTGTGCTTCTACGCCCCGGACACTCTCGCCTGGATCGCGCGGTGGCGAGGGTGGAGCCTCGAGCGCGTCGGAGAGGACGTGGCGCTCTTCCGGAAGGAATCGGGGAAGGACCCCCGAGCCGCCGGCGGGATGGCGACGGACGGAGACCCCGAGCCGGAACGAGGCTCCTGAGGAGCGTGTACGTGCACGGCGTCCCGCGGGCCGCCGGCAACGCCGCGCGGACGCACGGTCGATCCCCCGCACGGGAGCGCAGGATGAGCACCTGTTCCGACGGACACGCGTGGCTCCCGCGCGCGGCGCGCCGCAAGGCGCCGCGCGTGCTCCTGGCCGCTCTGCTGGCGACCCTCGCCCCGGGCCGCATCTCCGCCCAGGATCTCGGCGGAACCGCCCGCCTCGCGGGCGCGGGCCCCTTCGCGCCGCGTGCCGCCGTCGAGTGGGACGAGCAGATCACCACCACCGCCGGGGGTGCGACCGGCGACCAGTTCCAGCAGGCCCTCATCCAGACCTTCGGGCCCGCGCTCGAGGCGTCGGCCGTGCCGGTCGACGAGAACGCGCCCGCCCTGGCGGTCTGCCGGGTGCAGACCTACTACGACCGCGGCCAGATCGCGTACGCGGTGCGGGTGGAGGTGCACGAGCCGGTGGGGCGGGACGGCGCGCCCGCGATCACTTGGCAGCGCGGGTGGGTGGGGACCACGCAGGTGGGGGGCCTGCACCAGATGTTCACGATCGGGGAGCAGTGCGCGGCGGACCTCGAGGAGGACTGGCTCGCCGCGAACCCCGGATGAGCCGCGGATGAGACAGGGGGCGGGACGGCCCCGCCGGCTTGGCGCCTCCGGTGGGGGCGAATACGTTGGGGAGCCCCCTCGCCACCCTCTCGCATCGACGTGACGGCTCAGCCCATCCAGTCATCCGGCGCCTCCCCGACGGCGGCCGGGATCGTGCCCGGCTCCGCGCTCGGCCGATCCTTCACGGTGCTGGTCGCGGACGACGACGAGGTCGCGCGTACGCTGCACGCGGAGTTCGTGCGGGGCTTCGGCTACCAGGTCGAGGTGGCCCGGGACGGGATCGAGGCGATCGCGAAGGTCGCGCTCGGGGTGGACCTCGTGCTCACCGACGCGCACATGCCGAATCTCGACGGCTTCGAGGTCGCGCGGCGCATCCGCGAGACCCGCACGCCGCAGGACCTGCCCATCGTCATGGTGACGAGCCTGGAAGCCCGCGAGGATCGGCTCCGGGCGTACGAGGCCGGCATCAACGACTTCATCAACAAGCCGGTCGAGCACACGGAGCTCCGGCTCCGGCTGCGCTGGCTCCTCGAGCTGAAGGCGGCGCAGGACGCGCTGATGGCGCATCAGGCTACGCTCGCCGCGACGGTCGAGCGGCGCACGCGGGAGCTGCGCCGGGCGCTGGAGGACGTCACCGAGGCCCAGCGGCGCATCCAGGATGCGCATCTCGACACGATCTACCGGCTGACGCTCGCCGCGGAGTACAAGGATCACGACACGGCGGGGCACATCGAGCGGATCGGGCGGTACGCGGAGGTGGTGGCGCGGGCCATGCACCTCGCGCCCACCACGATCGAGACGATCCGACACGCCGCGCCCATGCACGACGTGGGGAAGCTCGGGATCCCCGATCACATCCTCCTCAAGCCCGGTCCCCTGAGCGACGAGGAGCGCGCGGTCATGAACACGCACACGACGATCGGCGGCCAGATCCTCGCCGGCTCCACCTCGCCGGTCATCCGGATGGGTCAGCGGGTCGCGCTCTCGCATCACGAGAAGTGGGACGGAACCGGCTACCCGGAGGGGCTCGCCGGAGAGGAGATCCCGATCGAGGCCCGCATCTGCACGGTCGTGGACTTCTTCGACGCCCTCACCTTCGACCGGCCGTACCGCGCCGCGGTGCCCAACGAGCGCGTGCTCCGGATGATGGAGGAGGAGCGCGGCACCCGCTTCGACCCGGACATCCTCGAGGTGTTCATCGCCGCGCGGCCCGCGATCGAGGAGATCCAGGCCGAGTTCCAGGGTCGCTGAGGCCCCGATGATCGGCGGCCGCGGTCCGGTGCGGTCGGCGCGGGTGGTGCGCTACCGGGGGGAGCGCCGCGACCGGGTCCGGGACGCCCTGGCCGTCGAGGAGCCGCTCGAGATCCGGGTCTCGTGGCGGGGCGGGGACGGAGCGACGCGCACCGAGCCGCTGGCGGTCACCATGCGCACGCCGGGAGACGACTTCGACCTCGTGGCGGGTTTCCTGCACGGAGAGGGTGTCGTGCGGACGCGCGACGATCTCGTCGAGATGACCTACTGCCGCGGGGGCGAGGCGACCCAGGAGTACAACGTGGTCGAGGCGCGGCTCGCGAGCGGGGCCTCCTTCGACCCCGAGCGACTCCGCCGCAACTTCTACGCGTCCTCGAGCTGCGGGGTGTGCGGGAAGACTTCCCTCGACTCGGTGGAGGCGATCGGCTGCCGCCCCCTGGAGGACGACGTGCGGATCCCCCTCCCGCTCCTCCCCGAGCTGCCCGCGCGCCTCCGCGCGCGACAGGACGCCTTCGAACGCACGGGAGGGCTGCACGCGGCGGGGCTCTTCGATGCCGAGGGCGCCGCGCTGTGCGTGCGCGAGGACGTGGGGCGCCACAACGCGGTCGACAAGGTGCTCGGCGCGACGTTCCTGGAAGGCGGGCTGCCCGCGCGCGGGCGGATCCTCGTGGTGAGCGGACGCGCCTCCTTCGAGCTCGTGCAGAAGGCGGTGGCGGCCGGCGTGCCCGTGCTCGTGGCGGTCGGCGCTCCTTCGACGCTCGCAGTGGACCTCGCCCGGCGCTTCGGACAGACGCTCGTGGGCTTCGCGCGTGACGGCGGCTGCAACGTGTACGTGGCGGAGGAGCGCGTGCGACCGGACGCGGACGGGCCCGGCGGGCCGTGAGCGGAGCGTCGAGCGGGCCGCGCGGCGCCGACCGGCGCGTCCTCGGGGCGGTGCTGGCCGGAGGGCGGAGCCGGCGCTTCGGGCGGGACAAGGCGCGGGCGCGACTCGGGAGCCGCACCCTCCTCGAGAGGGCGGTGGGCACCCTGCGCGAGCTCCTGGACGACGTGCTGGTGGTCTCCGGCGATCCGGCGCACGAGATCCGGGGGGCGACCCGGATTCCCGACCTGCGTCCGGGTCGGGGCCCGCTCGCCGGGATCGAGGCCGCGCTCGACCGCGCGGCCCGCGAGGGGCGGGAGGGCGTCTTCGTCCTCGCGTGCGACCTGCCGGGCGTGACGCCCGACGTGGTGGCCCGGATCCTGGCGGCGCGGGAAGGGCGCGGAGCCGTCGCGCCCGCCCGGAGCGGCGCGCCCGGGCACGAGCCGCTGTGCGCCTACTATGCGTCCGCCTGCCGGGCACACGCGGCCCGGCTGCTCGACGGAGCGCGCGCCGCGGCGCACGACCTCCTGCCGGCGGCGGGCGGGCTCGTGCTCCCGCTCCGGCCGGGGGAGTCCTTCCTGAACGTCAACGCGCCGGAGGACCTCCAGGCGGCGGAGCCGCGGCCGCCGGACGGTCCGGCCGCGGCGGGGTCGCGGCCGGCGGGCCGTCCCGACCCGACGCCGGTGCGGGCGCCAGGAGACGAGCGGTCGTGAGCGGCCCGCGCGTCGTGTGCGTCGTCGGCCGGAAGAAGTCGGGGAAGACGACGACGGTCGTCGGGCTCGTCTCGGAGCTCGCGGCCCGAGGCGTCCGGGTGATGACGGCCAAGCACGGGCATCGCTTCGAGCTCGACCGCGAGGGGAGCGACTCCTGGAAGCATCGCCACGTCGCCGGCGCGGAGCGCGTCCTCATGGCCGGACCGGACGGCTTCGCGCTGCTCGGCGGGTGGCGCGGCCCCACGGAGGGCTCCACGGCCGGCCCGCTGGAGCCCCCGCTCGAGGAGCTCGTGGCGCGCCACCTCGCGGACGCCGAGATCGTCGTGGCGGAAGGCTTCAAGGCCTCCCCGTTCCGCCGGATCGAGGTCCACCGCCGCGCGGCCGGGCACCCGGGGCCCCTGTACGGGACGCCGGAGGGGCCGCCGCGTCTGTACGTGGCCCTCCTCACGGACGATCCGGCGTGCGAGGCGGACTGTCCCACGCGACACGTCGACGACCCGGAGCGCTTCTCCTGGCTCGCCGACCTCGTGATGGCGGACGGCGGAGATCGCTTGCCGTGATCCGGCCCCGGCGGCCATGTTACCACCCCCCGGCTCGCGCCGGTCCGGCCCTGGAACCCTACACCGACTGCCGCATGCGCGCACCGATCTTCCGCACGGGGGCCCTCCTCGTCGTCACGGCCCTCGCGGCCGCCTGCTCCTCCGCGTCCGGGGGAGCCGGGCGGCGTCCCGCCCCCGCGGCCACGGCCACCGGGGACTCCATCCCGGACCGCGTCCTGGGGGTGCGCCCCGACACGACGGACCGGATCATGGCGTCCGCCGCCGCGCCCGCGTCGGTCCCGGCGGAGCAGGCCCGGAAGGGACGCGACGCCTTCCTCGCTTCGTGCACCGCGTGCCACGCCTCCAGCGAGTTCACCGCCACGCCGTTCCGGAACCGCTGGCGGACCCGGAGGGCATCGGACCTCTACCGTCTCGTCTCGTCGACGATGCCCGAGGATGCGCCGGGGAGCCTCGCGCCCGAGCGCTACCTCGAGATCGTGACCTACATCCTCAGCATGAACGGCTTCGAGTCGAGCGCCTCCCTCGAGGCGTGGAACGCGTCCGAGCTCGCGGACGTGAGCCTCGCCCCCATCGGCGGAACGTGAGGCCGGAAGGCGTGTGAAGGGGCGGGTGACGTCCGCGGGACGGCGGATCGAGGTCAGGGCCCGCGGGCTTTCGGCGGTCTGGTTCGTGGTGATCGCGCTCATCGCGCTCGCGGCGGTGCCGGTCTATCTCGGCAACCGGGTCGATGCGGCGCAGGAGCAGATCAACGAGATCCTCACCCCGGCGAGCGCCCTGAGCGCGCGTCTCCTGCTCCTGGAATCGCGGCAGATGGGGCGCTTCGAGGCCTACACGCTCACGGGCGATCGATCGTACCGGCTCCCGTACACGGCCGCGATCGCGGAGGCGGACAGCATCTTCCGCCGGCTGGGGCGGCTGTCCGAGAACCTCGATCTCGGTGTGCGCGAGCGCCTGGCGGAGCTCTCGGCCTCGTCCACGCGGTGGCATCTCGAGAACCAGCGCGCGTTCGACGTCACCGGCCCCGCGCCGCGCGCCGCGGCCCGCGAGCGGAGCCGGGCGGCCTACACCGAGCTGCAGCGAGCGACCGAGGAGCTCGACCGCGCGATCCAGGGCGAGGTCGCCGCGGGGCGCCGAAGAATGGAGCGGGCGCGCACGCTGCAGGCCAGGATCACGTTCGCCCTCGTGATCCTCGCGCTCGGCGCCACGTACGTGGTCGGAAGGGTGGGCTCGCGCCTGGTGGGGCTGACGCGCGAGGCGGAGATCCGACGGCGCGACGCCCTGCGGGCCCGACGCGAGATGGACGCGCTCCTCGAGGCGACGAGCGACGGGGTGCTCGGGATCGACCTGGACGGCCGCTGCACCGCGCTCAATCGGGCGGGCGTGAAGCTCCTCCGGTACTCGGAGACCGACATCCAGGGGCGGGACGTCCACGACGCGATCCACCACTCCTGCGCCGACGGGACGCCGCGCCCGCGCGAGGAATCCCGCCTCGTAGCGGCGGTGGCCGCGGGCGTCGCGGCGGACTCCGAGGAGGACGACGTGCTGTGGCGCCAGGACGGGACCTGCTTCCACGCGATGTGGTCGCTCCGGCCGCTCATCGACGGGACGGAGCGACGGGGCTCGGTGCTCACGTTCACCGACATGACGGAGATCCGCCGGAAGGAGCAGCAGCTCCGCCACGCGATCCGCCAGAGGGAGGACGTCGTCTCGATCGTCTCGCATGATCTCCGCAACCCGCTCGGCGTCATCTTCGGGGCCACGGACATCCTGCTCGAGCTGCCGCTCGACGCGGAGCAGCGGAAGGCCCAGGCCCAGATCATCGGCCGGGCCGCCGATCGCATGAGCAACCTGATCGAGAACCTGCTCGACGTGGCGCGCATCGAGGACGGAGCCTTCGTGGTGCGCCGCGCGCGCGAGGACCTCGCGGACATCCTCAGGGAGGCGTGGAGCGACTTCCGCGACCAGGCCGCGGCCAAGGGAATCACGCTCGACCTCGAGCTCGATCAGGGCGACGGGGAGGTCCTCCAGGCGCGCGTGGATCGCGACCGGGTGCTCCAGGCCGTCTCGAACCTCCTCGACAACGCGCTCCGCCTCACGCCCGAAGGCGGCTGCATCTCGATCCGGGGGCGGCGGGACGGGGGGCACGCGAGCGTCGAGGTGCGCGACACGGGTCCCGGCATCGAGCCGGACGCGCTCGAGCACCTCTTCGACCGCTACTGGCACCAGCCGGACGACCGCCGTCGCTCGAGCGGCCTCGGCCTCATGATCGTGAAGGGCGTCATGGACGCCCACGGCGGCGAGATCCGGGTGGAGTCGCGACTCGGCGAAGGGACGTCCTTCACGCTCCGCTTCCCGGCCGTCGTCGGCGAGCCCGTACGCGAGGCGTACGGTTGAGCGGTCCTTCCATGCACGCCATGCACGGTCCGAAGACTCGTGGGCCCATGATGGCCTCGCCGCTGTCGGTGACCCACCTCGTCGAGCGCGCGGCCCGGCATTTCCCGGAGCGGGAGGTGGTGGGCGCGTCGCCGGAGGGTCGGCGCCGGTCGAGCTGGGGCGCGATCGCCGTTCGGGCGAGGCGCGCGGCCGGCGCGCTGGAGGCGCTCGGCGTCGCGCCCGGAGACCGCGTGGCCACGCTCGGCTGGAACACCGTTCCGCACACGGAGCTGTACTTCGCCGTTCCGGCGATGGGGGCGGTGCTCCACACGGTCAACCTGCGGCTCTCGGCGGCCCAGGTCGCGGAGGTGGTCGCGCACGGCGGGGCCCGGGTGCTGCTCGCCGATCCCGACCAGGCGCTGCCCCGGGATCGCGCGCGCCTGAGGGAGGCGGGCATCGAGCATTTCGTCGCGCTCGGCTCCGCGCGCGAAGCGCCCGCGGGATGGGTGGCCTGGGAGGAGCTGCTCGACCAGGCGGAAGACCTCCCGTCGTGGCCCGGGACGGACGAGGACGCGCCCGCCGCGCTCTGCTACACGTCGGGCACGACCGGCGAGCCGAAGGGCGTGCTGTACTCGCACCGGGCGATCGCGCTCCACACGCTCGCGATCTGCCTGCCGGACGGGTTCGGGCTCTCGCACGCGGACACGATCCTGCCGGCGGTCCCGATGTTCCACGCCAACGCGTGGGGGCTCGTCCACGCGGCCGCGATGACCGGCGCGCGCCTCGTGCTGCCGGGGATCCATCCCGACGCCCGCCGTGTGGCGGACCTCCTCTCCGAGGAGGGCGTGACCTTCGCGGCCGGGGTTCCGACGGTGTGGATGGAGGTGCTCCGCGAGCTGCGCGAGCGTCCGCGTCCCCTCCGGCCGGGGCTGCGGATCCACGCGGGCGGTGCGCCCTCGCCGCCGTCGCTGATCGACGCGTGGCGGGAGGAGCTCGGGGTGGAGATCCTCACCGGGTGGGGCATGACCGAGCTCACGCCGGTCGGGATGGTCACCCATCCGCGCGCGGAGATGGAGGAGTGGACGAGCGAGGAGCTCTCGCCGGTGCGCACCAGCCAGGGGACCCCGCTGCCGTTCGTCGAGGCGAGGCTGGTGGCCGAGGACGGCTCCGTCGTGCCGGAGGGCTCGGAGGATCCGGGTGAGCTGGAGGTGCGCGGGCCATGGGTGACCGCCGGCTACTACCGGCGCGCGTCGACGGAGTCGTTCCACGACGGATGGCTCCGCACCGGCGACGTGGCGGTGCGCGACCGCTGGGGCTACTACCACATCGTCGACCGCACGAAGGACCTGGTGCGGAGCGGGGGCGAGTGGATCTCGAGCGTGCGCCTCGAGCACGCGCTCATGGCCCACCCCGAGGTCGCGGAGGCGGTGGTCGTGGCGGTGCCGGACGCGAAATGGCACGAGCGGCCCTGGGCCTACGTGGTCCGGCAGGCGGCGGGGGGCTCCGACGCGGACGCCGATCCGGACGCCCTCTCCCGGGCGCTGCGGGAGGAGCTCGGACGCCGGTTTCCACGCTGGTGGATCCCCGACCGCTTCGTCTACGTGGACGCCATCCCGCGCACCTCCACCGGCAAGTTCGACAAGCGGTCGCTCCGCGAGCGGGCCCGGGAAGAGCGCGAGAGGGGCCCCGAAGACGCCCCGGGGCCGGCAGAGGCGGACGCGCCCTCGGCGGGGCGCTGAGGCTCAGCGGCCGGCGGCTTCCCGCGCGCGCCGCCAGGCGACCAGCCGCGCGACCTGGTTCGTGGTGATCCGCGGGATGCCGAGCGCGAGGAGCCGGTCGGCCTCGGCGGGGTCGTCGACGGTCCAGGCCGCCGTGGCCACGCCCGCCGCGCGGGCCCGCTCCGCGATCGCCGGATCCCCGAGCGGGATGCGCCGGTCGAAGTCCACGAGCGCGCGGACGTCGCCGCGCGCACGATCGATCGCGGCCGGGGCGTCGGCGGCACCCGTGACCACGTAGCCGATCGAGGCCTCCGGCAGGCGAGCCCGCACCCGGTCCAGGAGCGGCCAGTCGATCGAGATGAACACGGTGCGCCCGAGCGCGCCCGCCTCCGCCACGACCTCGGCCACCCGCTCGGCGTCGCCGGCGCGCGCGGTCGGCTTGATCTCCGCGTAGAGCCTTCCGGGCCATCCGTCCACGCGCCGCAGCACGGTCTCGAGCGCGGGGATCGGCTCGCCGCGGAAGCCGGGCGAGAACCACGCGCCGGCATCGCGGTCCGCCAGCGCCGCGAAGGGGAGCGCGTCCGGGCGCGCGTCACCCCCGCCGCCCGTCCGCGCGAGCGTCTCGTCGTGGTGCAGCACGGGCACCCCGTCGGCCGTGACCCGGAGATCGAACTCCACGGCGTCCGCCCCGGCGTCGAGCGCCGCCTCGACCGCGGCGAGCGTGTTCTCGGGCGCGGCTCCGCTGTAGCCGCGGTGCGCCACGATCTCCGCGACGCCTTCGAACCCGAAGGGAGATCCGACGGCCGGGCCGAGCGGCTGCGCGCCGCGAATCCCGCTCAGCCCGCGTCCGTAGGGAGGGCCGGGGCCTGCGACCCGGCCAGCCGATCGGAAGCGCCTTCGAGATTCGCGCCGTGCAGGAGCTGGCGGTCGAACTCGTGGGCTTCGGAGAGGGTTCGCACGGTGTCCTCGAGCGACTCGATGCGCCGCTCCTGGAACTCGATCCGGCGCTCGAGGATGCCGACGGTGTCGCCGAGCCCCCGCGTGTCGAGGAAGCGGGCGAGGGCCTCCACGGTGGGCTTCAGGGCGAAGCGCAGGGTGAGCCCGGCCACGGGGATGAGGACGATCGAGAGTGCGAGGATGGTCGCGACCAGCTCGGTCAGGTTGACGGGGAGGATCTGCATGGGCGGAGGGGCTGGAGGAGGAGAGGGACGGGCGGGCCCGCGCGATCCCGGTGCCGACTACGCGAACGGTGCGGCGGGTCGGCCCGCCCCGCAACGTCCCCCTACGGAGGTCGCGGGGGCCGGGATTCCAACCTCCGGCGCACATCCCGCGTCTCAGGACCGTGAGCGCTCAGTCGAGGACCGGCACGGCGGGAGGGACGTGGGCCCGAGGGCGGAAGCCTGTCTGGACGAGGACGACGTGCGATGCGCGGCGAGGGGCGATCAGGCGGCGTTCGAGCGGCTGTATCGCGCCCACGTCGGGCGGGTGTACGCGCTCGCGGTCCGCATGGTG
This sequence comes from uncultured Gemmatimonadaceae bacterium, assembly GCA_964583815.1. Classification (GTDB taxonomy): domain Bacteria; phylum Gemmatimonadota; class Gemmatimonadetes; order Longimicrobiales; family Gaopeijiaceae; genus JAWLHJ01. The sequence goes on from CAZOYA010000003.1 coordinate 26,665, forward strand.
GACGAGGAAGCCGCGGAGGATCTCACGCAGGAGGTGTTCGTGCGCGCGTGGACGAAGCTGGGCTCGTTCCGGGGGCAATCCCGCTTCGGGACCTGGCTGCACCGCCTCGCGGTGAACCTGATCCTCACGCGGCGGGCCACCCTGCGCGCCCGGCAGAGCCGCCAGGTGGGCGGTGACGACGTGGTGTCCGGGCTCCCCGGGCGGCCGGGAGCGCCGGCCGGCACCGCGCTGGACGTGGAGTCGGCGCTCCGGCGGCTGCCGCCCCGGGCGCGCGACGTCTTCGTCCTCTACGACGTCGAAGGCTACACGCACGAGGAGATCGCGGGCATGATGCAGGTGTCGGTGGGGACCTCGAAATCCCAGCTCCACCGGGCCCGCCTGCTGATGAGGGAGTATCTCGCGGGATGACGACGGACCACGAGGACATCGTCCGCGGACTTCCGGCCCTGCTCGACGGGGACCGGGACCGGCACGGGGACGGGGAGCTGGACGACGCCACGCGGAGGTCGCTGGAGCAGCACCTCGAGCGCTGCGCGGCGTGCCGGCGCGTGCTCGACGAGCTCCGTGCCGTGGTGCGGGCGGCGGGGGCGCTCGGACCGCTCGAGCCCCCGCGGGACCTGTGGCCGGGCATCTCCGAACGCCTGGCACCCCGGCCGGCGGCGCTGACGCCGGCGTCCGCCCGCCCGGGCGCGGCCGCCGTGCCGACGCCGCTGCCCGCCCGGCCGGGCACGGCCGCGCGTCACCGGCGTGCCCGTCGGATCACGCTCGCCGTCCCGCAGCTCGTCGCGGCCGCCCTGGTCCTCGTGTCGCTTTCGGCGGCCGCGGCCTGGTGGGCGGCCGGGGGAGCGGGCGCCTCGGCCGGCGCGGCGGGAGGCTTCGGCCTCTCCGGCGGCGGAGCGGGCGCGCAGGCCGTGGGGCCCGCCGCCCTGCCGCCGGCCGCCGCGATCCCCGACGACCTCGCCCGCGACCTGCAGGCGCTGGAGGGCGTGCTCGAAGCAGGGCGGGAGGTGCTCGATCCCGCGACCGTGATGATCCTCGAGCGGAACCTCGCGACGGTCGAGCGCGCCATCGAGGAGTCGAGGCGAGCGCTCGAGCTCGACCCCGCCAGCGACTTCCTCGAGAGCCACCTGACGCGGGCCTACGAGCGCAAGCTGGAGTACCTGCGCGAGATCTCGCGGATCGTGGAGCTCGCGGGATGAGGCCGCGGGCCCTCGGCCGCGCGCTCCTGGTGGCCGCGACGGCGGTCGCCGCGGGCGCGTGGGGGACGGGCGGGGCGGCCGCGGGGCCGGCTGCGACCGGCGTCCCGGCCGACACCCTCCTCGACGTCCGCCGGGGCGAGCGGCTGGTGGTGACGAACGTGGCCGGCAGCCTCTCCGTGGAGGCCTGGGACGAGGACCGCCTCGAGCTGCGCACGCCGGAGCGGGGCGGGGACCTGGCGGTTCGCCGGGAGGGGACCGCGCTCCTCGTGACGGGCCGGAACGGTCCGCGCGGCGGGCGCGGGCGCTCCGAGGCGCGGCTCCGGATTCCCTCCTGGATGGAGCTCGTCGTGGAGGGGATCCGGGTCGACGTGGACGTGCGGGGCCTCGCGGGTCGCGTGTCGGTGCGCACGGTATCGGGCGACGTGCGGCTCGCCGGGACGACCGGCCCGGTCGAGGCGCACTCGGTGGACGGGCTCGTGCTCGCCGCGGGCGTATCCGGACGCCTCGTGCTCACGTCGCAGAGCGACGACGTGCGGGTGACGGGCGCGTCCGGCGCGCTCGAGGTGCGGAGCGGGAGCGGCGACCTCCTGCTCGAGGGCGTGCGGGCCGAGCGGCTCCGAGCCGAGACGCAGGACGGCGATCTGACCTTCTCGGGGCCGCTCCTCCCGGGAGGCACGTACGCGTTCTTCGTGCACGACGGGGACGTCGCGCTCCGGCTCTCCGACGATGCGGGCGCGCGCGTGCGCGTATCCACGTTCGCCGGCGAGTTCCGCTCGGACTTCCCGGTCGTGCTGCCCTCGTTCCGGAGCGGACGAGCCTTCGAGTTCGAGCTGGGAGGGGGCGGGGCGGAGGTGACGGTGGAGGTCTTCGACGGGGAGATCCGGCTGCTGCGGCAGGGCGACGCGCCGTGAGCGCCGCTGGCAGGACGAGGCCGGCCTCGAAGCGGGGGGCCACCCGGATGCGCGAGACCGCGGGATTCACGAACGGGCCGCGAAGCGCGGCCCAGAGGAGGATGCGAGGATGACGGGGAGGACGATGATGATGGCCGCGGTGGCGCTGCTCCTGGGCGGTGCGGCAAACGCGCGGGAGGCCTCGGCGCAGGACACGGGTCCGGCCGACGGCTACGAGTGGCGCGGGACGATCGCCGGCGGCGCCACCCTCGAGATCAAGGGCGTGAACGGGGCGATCGTCGCCCGGAGCGCGCCCGGCTCCGAGGTGGTCGTGCGGACGAGCGCGCGTGGCCGGCGGAGCGATCCGGCGACGGTACGCGTCGAGCGCATCGAGCACGCCGGCGGGATCACGTTCTGCGCCGTCTATCCGGCGCGGGACGATGCGGACGAGGAGAACTTCTGCGCGCCGGGAGAGGGCGGCCGCATGAACACGCGGCGCAACGACGTCGTGGTGGACTTCGAGGTGCAGGTGCCGGCGGACGTTCCCCTCGTCGCGCGGACGGTGAACGGCGAGGTCGAGGCGACCGGGCTCGCCGCGGGCGTCACGGCCGTGACCGTGAACGGCAACGTCGTGGTCGAGACCGCCGGCGTGGCCCGCGCCCAGACGGTGAACGGCTCGATCGAGGCGCGGATGGATGCCGGGCGTCTGCCCGACGGCCTCCGCTTCGAGACGGTGAACGGGAGCGTGACGCTCGACCTCGCGGACGATCTCGGTGCCGAGATCGACGCGCGCTGGCTGAACGGGAGCCTCGAGGCGGATCTGCCCTTCACGGCGAGCGCGATGGGTCGCGGGCGCGCACGGGGCACGATCGGAGGAGGCGGGCCGCTCCTCGAGGTCGCGACCGTGAACGGCTCGATCCGGATCCACTGATGTCGACGTCGAGGAGGGTGGTGATGCGTGCGAGGAGCGAGTGGCGGCCGGGGCGCGCCGCGATGATCGTCGCGGTCGCGGCGGCGTCGGTCCTCGGGCCGGGGGACGCGGCGTGCCAGGAGGTCTTCCGCCTCTCCGGGCCGGAGGTGGCGATCTACGACCTGGCGGGCGCCGTCCGCCTGGTCCCGGGCGTCGGGCCGGACGTGGTCGTCCGGGTGACGCGGGGCGGGGCAGAGGCCGGCGCGCTCAGGATCGAGGTGGGCGAGGTCGGGGGCCGAAACGCGCTCCGCGTGCTGTACCCTGAGGACGACATCGTCTATCCCGCCCTCGGGGACCGGTCCCGCACGGAGCTGCGCGTCGCCGACGACGGGACCTTCTCGGACGGCCGCTCCCGAGGCGGTCGGCGGGTGACGATCCGGGGCGGAGGAGGGGGGCTCGAGGCTTGGGCCGACCTGGTCGTGGAGGTGCCGGAGGGTCGCCGCGTCGAGACGCGCCTCGCGGTCGGGCGTGTGGACGCGGAGGGCGTCCGGGGAAGCCTGCTCGTCGACACGGGCGCCGGGGCGGTCACGATCACCGACGTGGTGGGTGACGTGGACGTCGACACCGGGTCGGGCGCGATCGAGCTGGACGGCCTCGAGGGCGCGCTGCGGGCGGACACCGGCTCCGGCGCGATCACCGCGGCACGCCTGCGCGGTGGCGACGTCGAGCTCGACACCGGCTCCGGCCAGATCCGCGTGGAGGACGCCGCGGCCCGCTCCCTGCTCGTCGACACCGGCTCCGGCGCCGTCCGCCTCGCGTCGATCCGCGCCGCGGTCGTCGAGGTCGACACCGGGAGCGGAGGCGTCGAGGTGGAGGTCTCCTCCGAGCTGGAGGAGCTCCTGGTCGATACCGGGTCCGGAGCGGTCCGGGTGACCGTGCCGCCGGATTTCGGCGCGGAGCTCGAGATCGAGACCGGCAGCGGACGGATCGAGGTGGACCTTCCCGTGCGCGTGCGGCGCCTCGAGCGCACGGAGCTCAGCGGCACCGTCGGGGACGGCGGTGCCCGGGTCCGCGTGGACACCGGGTCCGGGAACGTGCGCCTCGTCGCCACCGGCGGCTCGCGGTAGGGGGTGCGGCAGGGGCGCGGCAGGATGAGGTAGAAGCACCGCGGACGTCCGGCACGATCCGGACGCATCGCAGGGTACCGCCGTCCGGGCCGGAGTGACAGAATCACTCCGGCCCGTTCCGCGTTCGGGCCGCCTCCCGCACCCCGGAGTCGCCGTGCCCGAGACCCCCGACACCGAGTTTCGCTTCCATCATCCCGTCACCGTACGCTTCCGCGACATCGACGTGGGAGGGCACGCGCACCACTCGGAGGCGCTCATGTACTTCGAGGAGGCGCGGTGGGCGTATTGGCGCGAAGTGGTGGGGCGCGGCCGCCTCGAGGACGTGGACTACGTTCTCGCAGAGGCGCGCATCCGGTGGCACCGCCGCGTGCTGTGGCCGCAGACCGTCCAGGTGGGGGTGCGCGTCTCGCGCATAGGCCGCAAGCACTTCGACATGGAGTACCAGGTGCGCGGAGCCGACGGCACGGTCCTTGTAAGCGGGAGCACCACGCAGGTCATGTACGACTACGCCGCCGGTCGCTCCGCGCGGCTCGGCGACGAGCTCCGCTCGACGCTCGAGGCGTTCGAGGGGGCCGTGAAACCTTGAAAGCGGGTCGATGTAGTACGGATCCAGGCGTTCAGGACACGGCCCCGCAGGCCGAACTCTGGCGGGGCCGGCGCTACGGCCCTAGAATGTGCGCCGATTTTCGCCGTGACACGGATGCGTGGGTGAACCCGCGCGGATTCCGGGGTTACGTACTGAAACGTGGTCCGGTGACGGGCCGGAAGGGGTTCGCGGATGCGAACCGTGACAAGAGACGGGGAAACAACCCCGGGGAGATGAACGCCATGTTCGGACGGCTCACGTCGTTGATCCCGCTGGTGGCGGCCGCGGTCGTGCTCGGCCCGGCGGCCGAGGCGCAGGCCCAGGACGGCGGACGCTTCCGCATCCTCGTGCCCTACTTCCAGCCCCTGAACGGTGCGGACCGAGGATTCGGTGAAAATTCGTCGGAAGAGCTCCGCAAGCTCATGGAAGGGCTGCTGACGCACCGCCCGATCCCCAAGGGGGAGATCGAGGACGCCGCGGACGAATACGACATGGACATGCGCGAGCTGGACTGCGTGAGGAGTCGCCAGCTCGCCACCCAGATCAACGCCGCCGTCGCGGTCTGCGTCACGTACACCCAGCAGGGTGACCAGATGCAGATCAACCCGGTGGTGTGGGACATCGCCTCCAGCGAGTCCTTCGAGATCGAGCCGTTCACGGCGGCTCGCAACGACCGGAAGGGCGCCGCGCAGCACATCTTCGAGGCGTTCGACCGCTACAACACCCAGGTCCGCACCGCCGCCATCTGCCGGGACTACGCCGCGAGCCAGCAGTGGGAGAACGCGCTCCGCAACTGCGACGAGGCGCTGGCGATCAACCCGCAGGCCACGAGCGTGCGGTACCAGCGCGCGCGGATCCTCTACGAGATGGGACAGGACCGGTATCCGGAGGCGCTCACGGAGCTCCAGCGGGTGCTCGAGAACGATCCGTTCCACGAGGACGCCCTCCAGCTCGCCGGCTTCCTCTCGGCGAGCACCGGCGACAACGACGCCGCGCGGGGCTACTACTCGCAGTACCTCGAGCTGCAGCCGGGCGCCGCGAACGTCCGCATGCGGATCGCGTACGACCTCGCCCGCGCGGGCGACCCGGTCGGCGCCATGGACTTCATCCAGGTCGGCCTGGACGTGGATCCCGAGAACGTCGCCCTGTGGGAGCAGTACGGCGGCTTCGCGTTCGCCGCGGGGCTGCAGGCCCAGGAGGAGGCGTCCGTCGGGCAGGAGGACGCCGGCGCGCTCTCGCCCGAGGCGGCCGAGTACTACCGCCGGGGCATCGAGGCCTACGACCGGGTCTACCAGGCCCGCGGGGACTCCATGCAGGTGGCCCAGCTCCGCAGCATGATCGGCGGATACGTCCAGCTCGGTGACCTGCAGACGGCGATCCAGCGGGGCGAGCAGATGCTCCAGACGCACCCGCAGGCCGAGGAGCTCTGGATCGTCTACGCCGACGCGCTCCAGCGCGCCGGCCGACTCGACGACGCGATCACGGCCATGGACCGGGTCCGCGAGATCAACCCGGAGCACCCGAGCGCCGCGCTGCGCCAGGGCAACTGGCTGATCCAGGCGGGTCGGGTCGACGACGCCGTCGCGGTCCTCTCGGAGGCGGTGGGCGGCAACGCGCAGCAGGCGGAGCAGGCGGGGCGCCTCATCTTCAACGACGCGTACCAGAAGGGCTATCAGCAGAACGACTACGCCTACGCGATCCGGGGCATGTCGGCGGCGAAGCGCCTCCCCGGCCTGCCGCAGCCGCTGATCAACCAGCTCAACTTCTGGCACGGGTTCAGCCTCTACCAGCAGGCCGTGGCGGAGCAGGAGCCCCAGACGGCCGAGACGGCCCGCGCGACGCTTCCGAAGTTCCAGGAGGCGCAGCGGCTGCTCCAGGCCTCGGGTGACTACCCGTCTTCGGTGAACGTGAACCTCCAGCAGCTCATGGAGAACACGAACACCTACATCGAGATCCAGGAGGCGATCATCCGCCGCGGCGGAGGTCGCTGACCGATCCCGGCGGGCCCCTCCGGGGGCCGCCGATCGAACGCAGGGGGCGTCGCGGCTCGGCCGCGGCGCCCCCTTCGCGCATCCGGGCGGCCGCGTTCCGCACGGTCCCCGGGCGTCGGCCTCCGACGCGCCTCCCCCCCGGTGAGGCGCATCCCCACTTCTCCCCACCGCCGGCGGGGCGAGCGCCCGAAGGACCTTCGGGTTTTCTTCGCATTCGCGTCGAATTGCTCCAGGGGGCGGTCCGGCCGGAGTGGCCGTCTTGCAAGGGCTTTCCGCCCCTGGAGTGCCTCCGGGCAACCGGCGGTTTTTTCCAAACTCTCCCCTTGACGTCCCGCTCCACCACGCCGTATTATCTCCCATCACGCCCCACTTCTCCCCACCCCATGCCACTTCGAGACCCGCTTGAACGGCTTCGTCGGGCAGTACGAGCACCAGATGGACACCAAGGGGCGGGTGAGCCTCCCCTCGGCGTTCCGTCGGGAGGCGGAGAGCGACCGCTACGTGCTCCTGCAGTGGGAGAAGCCGTACCTGACGCTCTTCCCCGAGGCGAAGTGGGCGGAGGTGCAGCACCGGCTTCTGGAGTTCCGGCGCAGCGATCCGCAGGCGTGGCACCAGGTGCGCCTCATCGTGTCGAGCGCCGTCGAGGTGGCCCCGGACAAGCAGGGCCGGATCCTGATCCCGTCGGGCCTCCAGGAGGCGGCGGGGCTGGCCCAGTCCGTGCTCCTCAGCGGGAACATCGACCGGATCGAGCTCTGGGACCCGGAGACCTATCGTCGCACCGTCGAGCAGGCCGCCGGCGGGCTCGAGCAGTTCGCCCACAAGCTCTTCGGATGATGCAGCCGCCCAGCTCCTACCACGACCCGGTCCTCGCCGACGAGGTCGTGCATCTGATGGCGCCCCGCGACGGCGGCTTCTACATGGACGGCACCGTGGGCGGGGGCGGCCACGCGCTGCGCCTCCTGGAGGCGGCGCCGGGATGCCGGCTGCTCGCCGTGGACCGCGACCCGGAGGCGCTCGAGGAGGCCCGCCGCACGCTCGCCGAGCACCGGGTGCGGGTCCGCTTCCTGCGTGCCCGCTTCGATGCCGCCGCCTCCGATCCGGAGGTGCGGGACCGCGGGCTGGACGGCGTCCTGCTGGATCTCGGGGTCAGCTCCCGGCATCTCGACGCCGAGGGGCGCGGCTTCGCCTTCCGGCGCGGCGTGAGGCTCGACATGCGGATGGATCCGGACCAGCCGCGGACCGCCCGGGACCTCCTCGCGGACACCGACGAGGAGGAGCTCGCGCGCATCCTCCGCGACCTCGCCGAGGAACCGCGCGCCCGCCGGCTCGCCCGCGAGATCGTCAAGCGACGCGCGACCGAGCCCTTCGAGACGAGCGACCAGCTCGTCGCGGCGATGCAGGTGAGCTACGGCCGGCCTCCATCGGCGCGGGACAAGGCGCGGGTGTTCCAGGCCATCCGGATCGCCGTGAACGAGGAGCTCGAGGCGCTGGAGCAGGCCCTGCCGGCGCTCCGCGACGCGCTCGTCGGCGGCGGCGTGCTCGTCGTGATCGCGTACCACTCCCTCGAGGACCGCACCGTGAAGCACGCGTTCCGCGAGTGGAGCCGGTCGTGCGTGTGTCCGCCGGAGCTGCCGGTGTGCACGTGCCGCGGGGCGCCGCTGGGGGAGACGCTCACGCGGAAGCCGGTGCGGCCCACGGACGACGAGGTGGCGCGGAACCCGCGCGCCCGCAGCGCGCGGCTGCGCGCGTGGAGGAGGGCGGCATGAGGGAAGGTCCCTTCCTCGGCGGCATCGCGCTCACGTTCGTGCTGCTGCTGTCGTCGCTGAGCTTCGTGACCTGGCGGCAGAGCCGGGCGCTCGAGGTCCTGCGCGAGCTCGAGGAGGCGCGCCGCGCCCTCGCGGAGGCGCGGGCCGAGCAGGTCGAGATCGAGCGCCTCATCCAGGGGCTGGAGAGCCGGGCGCGCGTGGTGCCGGCCGCCCGGGCGCGACTGGGCATGCACACCCCGGACGCCTCCGAGCTCGTCATCCTGCCCGCGGAGCCGATCTCGTGAGCCGCCGCCCTTCAGGCCCCCGGCCCTGGCGCCGCCGCTCCGTGCTCGCGGCGTGGCTGCTCGCGACCGGAGCGCTCGCGGCCCGCGCGGTCCAGATCCAGGTCGTGCAGGCCTCGGAGTGGGCCGCCATCGCGGAGGCGCAGCACCGGATGGATCTCGACGTGGCCGCGCCGCGGGGCGCGGTCCTCGACCGGGACGGCATGCCCCTCGCGGTGTCCCGGGAGCGCTTCCGCGTCGCGTTCGCCCCGCGCGAGGTGAGCGACCTCGACGCCGTGCGGAAGGTGCTCGCGGAGGAGCTCGGCCTGCCCGCCCGGCAGGCGCGGACGCTCACCGATCCCGCGCGCCCCTGGAGCATCGTGCCGGGCCTGCACGCGCCGGGCGTGCGGGACCACTTCCGAGGGATCCGCGGCGTGCGGTTCGAGCGCGAGCTGCAGCGGCATCATCCGCACGGCGCCCTCGCGCGCGGGGTGCTGGGCCTGGTCCGTGAGGACCGGGGCGCGGGCGGGATCGAGATGGCGTTCGAAGATGTGCTGCGCGGCACGCCTGGACGGGAGGTCGTCGCGCGGGACCACCTCGGCCAGCCCATCCCCGGCGAGCGCCTGCTCGTGCAGAGTCCTGCCTCCGGCGACGACGTGGTGCTCACCCTGGACATGGATCTCCAGGAGATCGCGCAGGAGGCGCTCGAGGAGGCGATCGAGCGCACCGGGGCGCGCGGCGGCGACGTGCTCGTGACGGACCCGGCGACCGGGGAGATCCTGGCCCTCGTCTCGTTGCGGGGCGGGGAGCCCGCCGGCCTGTCGGCGATCCACACCCCGTACGAGCCGGGCTCGACGCTGAAGCCGTTCACCGTGGCCGGCCTCCTCGCCGAAGGCCTCGCCACGCTCGAGGACACCGTCGATGTCGGGAACGGCACCTGGAGGGTCGAGGGACGGACGCTCCACGACGTGCATTCGTCCGGGCTCATGTCGATCGGCGACGCGCTGCGCGTCTCGTCCAACGTCGGGATCGCGAAGGCCGCGAGCCGCTTCAGCCGCGGTCAGCAGTACGAGACGCTGCGGGACTTCGGCTTCGGCGTGCCCACGGGCATCGAGCTGCCCGGCGAGGCCCCCGGCGTCCTGCGTCACCCGACGGACTGGAGCGACCAGTCCCCCGCGTCCCTCGCGATCGGATACGAGATCGCCGTGACGCCGCTGCAGATGGCGATGGCGTACGGCGCGCTCGCGAACGGCGGGCTCCTCATGAAGCCGCGCCTCGTGCGGGAGATCCGCCGGGCCGACGGATCCCACGTCGAGCCGAGCGGGCCGGAGACGATCCGGCGCGTGCTGCCGGAGCGCGTGGCGCGGGAGGTGAGCCGCGCGCTCGTGGGGGTCGTGGAGGACGGCACCGGATCCTCCGCGCGGCTCGCGACCTTCGAGGTCGCCGGCAAGAGCGGCACGTCCCGGGCGTACGGCCAGGCCGGCTACCTCTCGGGCGCGTACTACTCGTCCTTCGTGGGCTTCTTCCCCGCGGACGATCCCCAGCTCGTGGTCTTCGTCAAGCTCGACCGTCCGGACGGGGCGTACTACGGGGGCGCGGTGGCCGCGCCGGTGACCCGCGCGACGATGGAGGCCGCGCTCGCGGCGCGCTCGACCCCGCTCGATCGCGCCGCGCTGGTGCGCTCCGTGCTCCGCGACGTGGGGCCCGAGTCGGAGGCCCCCACGGTCCGCTTCGCGGCCGTGGCCCCGGAGGAGCCCGTGAGCCGGCCCGTGCCGCCCGTCCAGGCGCTCGGCGACGGGCTCGCGCTGCCGGACGTGACGGGGCTCCCCGCGCGCGTGGCCGTCCGCAGATTGCACGCCGTCGGCCTGCGCGTGGTGCTCGCCGGCGAGGGGGATCTCCGCCGGAGCCTGCCGCCTCCGGGGAGTCGGGTGGTCCCCGGCGACACGATACGCCTCGTGCTCGGGGAGCGGGAACGGTGAGCGCCGCTCCCTGCTCGCTGGAGTCCGTGGGGGATGTCCTCCGGTCGGCCGGCCTCCTGGTGGAGGCGCACGGCCCGGAGGACGTCGCCGTTCTGGGCGTGACGCAGGATTCGCGCTCCGTGGAGCCCGGCGACCTCTTCCTGGCGTGGCGCGGCACCGAGGTGGACGGCCACGACTTCGTCGCGGACGCCTGCGCGCAGGGCGCGATCGCGTCCGTGGTGGAGCGGCGCCTCGACCTGGACTGCCCGCAGCTCGTCGTGCGCGACGGCCGGCGCGCCGCGGCGCTCGCCGCATCGGTCGTGCTGGGCTCGCCCGCGGAGCGCCTCGCCTGCGTGGCGATCACCGGCACGAACGGGAAGACGACCACGGCGCTGCTGCGTCGCCACGTCCTCTCGGCGGGGATGCGGACCGCGGCCCTCGGTACCCTCGGGGTGGTGGACGACGCCGGGGTCCGGCCCGGGACGGAGTCGCTCACGACGCCCGGTCCGGTCGCGCTCGCCGAGCACCTGCGGGCGCTCGTGGACGAGGGCTTCGAGGCCGTCGTCATGGAGGCCTCCTCGCACGCGCTCGAGCAGCGGCGCCTGGACGGCGTCCGCTTCGACGTCGCGGTCTTCACGAACCTCACGCAGGACCACCTCGACTACCACGGCGACCTCGACGCGTACCGGGCGGCCAAGGCCCGCCTCGTGGAGCTCGTCGCCGAGGGGGGCACGCTGGCGCTGAACGCCGCCGAGCCCGCCTGGCGGAGACTCGGCGGGGCAGGCCTGCGCACCCTCACCTGGGGTCTCGGGGACGAGGCCGACGTGCGGGCGGTGGACCTCGAGCTCGGCCCGGCGGGGAGCGCGTTCCGCCTCGTGGCCGAGGGCCGCGCGCTGCCCGTGCGGCTTCCGCTTCCCGGCCGCTACAACGTCGAGAACGCGCTCGCCGCGGCCGCCGCCGCGCTCGCGCTCGGCCGCCCCCTGGAGGAGATCGCCGAGGCCCTCGGGCGGGCCCCTCAGGTGCCCGGCCGGCTCGAGACGGTCGTCGCGGGCCCCGTCCACGTCGTGATCGATTTCGCCCACACGCCCGCCGCGCTCGAGAACGTGCTCTCCGAGCTCCACGCGCTCGTGCCCGGGCGGCTGATCGTCGTGTTCGGCGCGGGCGGCGACCGCGACGCCGGCAAGCGGAGGCCGATGGGCGAAGCTGTCGCCCGGTGGGCCGACCTGGCGGTGCTGACCTCGGACAACCCGCGCACCGAGGATCCCGACCGGATCCTCGACCAGCTCGAGGCCGGCCTGGGCGCGCTCCCGTTCGAGCGCGAGCGGGACCGGACGCGCGCCATCCGGCGCGCGCTCGAGCTCGCCCGGCCCGGCGACACGGTGCTTCTCGCCGGGAAGGGGCACGAGACGTACCAGGTCGTGGGCACGGAGAAGCGCCCCTTCGACGAGCGCGCCATCGTGCGGGACCTCCTCGGCGGCCGGAGGGAATCGTGAGCGGGCGCGCACCGGAGCGAGGCCTGCCCGCCGGGGACTTCCGGTGGACGGACCACGAGGTCCGGGCCGCCCTCGGCCTGCGCACCGGCGCCGCGCGCGACGATGTGGTCTATCCGCGCATCTCGACGGATTCGCGCGCCGCCGCCCGCGGCGATCTCTACGTCGCCCTGAAGGGCGAGCGCTTCGACGGGCACGCCTTCGTGGCGGACGCGGTCGCGAGCGGCGCGCGCGGTGCGGTCGTGTCGCACCCGGCCCCCGGTGCCCGGGACGTGATCCTCTACCCGGTTGCGGACACGCTGCGGGCGCTGGGCGATCTCGCCGCGCATCGCCGCGCCGCGATCGGCGCGACCGTGGTCGCGGTGACCGGCTCGAGCGGGAAGACGGCCACGAAGGACTTCCTCGCCGCGGCGATCGGCGGGACGCATCGCACGCACGCGACCTCCGGCAACAAGAACAACCGGGTGGGCGTGCCGCTCACCCTGCTCGACGCTCCGCTCGACGCGGAGGTGGTCGTGCTCGAGCTCGGGACGAGCGAGCCCGGCGAGATCCGCGCGCTGACCGCGATCGCGGGTCCCGACGTGGCCGTGATCACGACGGTGGGTGAGAGCCACCTCGAGGGGCTCGGGTCCTTGGAGGGGGTGCTCGAGGAGAAGCTCGACCTGCTGCGCGGGCTCGCGGCGGAGGGGCACGCGGTCGTGGGCGACCGGCCTCCGGAGCTCGCCGAGCGCGCCCGGGAGATCCGCGCGGACGTGCGGGTGGCCGGCTCGACGGAGCGGGCCGACCCGGACGCCCGCCCGGACGACGTGCGGGTCGACGAGGCGGGGCGGCACACCTTCCGGTGGCGCGGCCTCACCGTGACGGTGCCCGTGCCCGGGCGCCACGCGGTCGACGACGCGCTCCTCGCGCTCACCGTCGCGGAGCTGCTGGGCGTGCCCGCCGAGGACGCGGTCCGCGGGATCGCCGGCGCCCGGCCGGCCTCGCTCCGCGGCGAGGTGCGGCGGGTGGGCGGGCTCACGCTCCTCGTCGACTGCTACAACGCGAATCCGCAGAGCACGCGCGCCGCGCTGGAGGCGCTGGAGCTCCACCGCACGGCGCCCCGCCGCGTGGCCGTCCTCGGCACCATGCTCGAGCTCGGCGGCGCGTCCGACCGGCTCCACGACGAGGTGCTCCGCGACGCGCTCGCGCGAGACATCGAGATGGTCGTCGCCACCGGCGGCTTCGAGGCGGCCGCCCGGCGCGTGGTGGCGGACGACGTGCGGGTGCTCGCCGCGGCGGACTGGGCGAGCGCGTATCCCGCGCTGCGCGAGCGGCTGCACGGCGACGAGATCCTCCTCCTGAAGGCTTCCCGGGGCGTCGCGATGGAAGGGATCATCCCGCTCCTCGAGCGCGACTACGCTGCGGCCGGTCCGGGGGAGGAGCGCTGATGCTCTACCATCTGCTTCCGGGCCTCACGGACGTGCACGCGGTGTTCAACGTGTTCGTCTACATCACCTTCCGCGCCGCCGGCGCGGTGGTGACCTCGCTCCTGATCGCCTTCTGGTTCGGACCGGCCGTCATCCGGCGCCTCCGCAGGGCGCGCGTCGGACAGGTCGTCCGGCACGAGGGCCCGGAGACACACCTGGTGAAGGCGGGCACGCCCACGATGGGCGGGCTCATCATCATCGCGGCCGCGACGATCTCCACGCTGCTGTGGGCGGACTTCACGAACGCGTACGTGCTGGTCGCGCTCGTGTCGCTGCTCTGGATGGGCGCGATCGGCTTCCTCGACGACTACCTGAAGGTCGTCCAGCGGAAGACCGAGGGGCTCATCGCCCGCTACAAGATGATCGGGCAGTGGACCTTCGGCCTCGCGCTCGGTGCCTTCCTCCTCCTGGCTCCGCTCTCGCCGCATCCGACCACCTGGACCACGGTCCCGTTCTTCTCGGATCTCGCGATCGCGTTCGCGGCGCCGGTCTTCGTGCTGTTCACCGGGGCCGTCGTCTCGGGCTCCTCCAACGCCGTGAACCTGACCGACGGGCTCGACGGGCTCGCGGCCGGGCTCGCCGCGGTGGCCGCCGCCACCTTCGGCATCTTCGCGTACATCGCGGGCCGCGTGGATACCTCGTCCTACCTCGGCTTCTTCTATCTGCCCGGCGCGGGCGAGCTGACGATCTTCGCCGTCGCGCTCGCGGGCGCCGCGGTCGGCTTCCTGTGGTTCAACGCGCATCCCGCCGAGGTCTTCATGGGCGACACCGGCTCGCTCTCGCTCGGCGGAGCCATCGGCGCGATGGCGATCCTGCTCAAGGCCGAGTTCCTGCTCGTGATCGTCGGGGGCGTGTTCGTTGCGGAGACGCTCTCGGTGATCCTGCAGACGGGCTGGTTCAAGTACACACGGCGCCGCTACGGCGAAGGGCGCCGGATCTTCAGGATGGCTCCGATCCACCACCACTTCGAGAAGGTGGGGTGGCCGGAGACGAAGGTCGTGGTCCGCTTCTGGATCCTCGGGTTGATGTGCGCGATGGTCGCGCTCAGCACCCTGAAGATCAGGTGAGCGGGCGGCGATGCACGGAGTCTCGGACCGCGCGGCGGCCGGCGGGAGCCTGGCCGGAGTCCGTGTGGCCGTCATCGGCCTCGGGGCCAGCGGCGTCGCCGCGGCCCGGTTGGCCCTCGCCAAGGGAGGAGACGTCTATGTCTCGGATCTGCGCACCGATGCGGGCACTGCAGCTCGTGGAGCCGCTCTCGAGTCCGCCGGAGCACGGGTGGAGCTGGGAGGACACGACCTCGACCGGGTGGCGGGCGCCGAGCTCGTCGTGGCGAGCCCCGGCATCCCGCCCGACGCCCCCGTGCTTCGTGAGCTGGAAGGGCGCGGCGTTCGCTGGATCAGCGAGCCCGAGCTCGCCTTTCGGTTCTTCCAGGCTCCACTGATCGCCGTGACCGGCACGAACGGCAAGACGACCACGACGCTCCTCGTCGGCCATCTCCTCCGCTCGGGGGGGATCTCGGCCGCGGTGGGCGGAAACGTCGGAGGCGGGCTCGCGCCCGCGGCCTCCGATCTCGCGGCGTCCCCGGAGGTGCCGGACTGGTACGTGCTCGAGCTGAGCTCCTTCCAGCTCGCCGGCATCGATCGCCTGAAGCCGGACATCGGGATCGTGACGAACCTCTCGCCGGACCACCTCGACCGCTATCCGTCCGTGGAGGCGTACTACGCGGACAAGGCGCGGCTCTTCGACGGGGCGGACGAGGACAGCCGGTGGGTGCTGCCCTTCGGGGACGAGGAGGTCGCGCGGATCGCGGCCGGAGCCGCGGGCCGGCACCACCGGTTCGGGGGCGCGCCCGAGGACGGCACGGAGGCGTTCGTGGACGCGGACGGGTGGCTGACCCTCCGTCCCGAAGGGCCGGCGGGACCGCCCGAGCGCCTGCTCCCGGCCGCGGATCTCCCGCTGCTGGGCGCGCACAACGCGCGCAACGCGCTCGCCGCCGCGCTCGCGGCGCGCCTGGCGGGGGCGCATCCCGAGGGGATCGCCGAGGGGCTCCGCACGGCACGGCCCCTCCCGCACCGGATGGAGCCCGTCGTGGAGCGCCACGGCGTGCTGTGGGTGGACGACTCCAAGGCGACGAACGTCTCCGCCACGCGGACCGCGCTCGAGAGCGTCGGCCGCCCCGTGGTCCTGCTCCTGGGAGGCAAGGACAAGGGCGAGGACTTCGGCGCGCTCGCGGGCCCGGCGGGCGCGGCCCGGGCCGTGCTCGCCTTCGGGGCCGCGGGTCCGCGCATCGCCGAGGCGCTCGCGCCGGCCGCGGCCGCGGCGCTGCTCGGCAGCGACTTCCGCGCGGTGCTCGAGCGCGCCCGGGGGCTCGCCGAGCCGGGCGACGTCGTGCTCCTGTCGCCGGCCTGCTCGAGCTTCGACATGTTCGAGAACTACGAGCACCGGGGCCGTGTGTTCTCCGAGCTCGCGCGGGAGATCGCCTGATGGCCCGCCCCTTCGACGTCGCGCCCCAGGGGCCGGTACGGCTCCCCGAGTCCGGGCTCGGGCGGGGGTGGGAAGGGGCCGTCATCCTCTCGGCGGCCGCGCTCCTGCTCTCCGGCGGGCTGGTAGCGCTCTACAGCGCCTCGTCCGTGCTCGCGATGCGCCAGGACCTGCCCGACACGTACTACGTCCTCCGCCAGGCGGTCGGGGTGTGCGCGGGCTTCGTGCTCCTGATCGCCGCGGCGCTCGTGCCGTACCGCTTCTGGGAGCGGGTCGCGTGGCCGCTGATGGTCGTCACGATCGGGGCGCTCCTCGCGGTGGTGCTCCCCTGGACCCACGCGATCGCGCCGGAGATCAACGGCGCGCGCCGCTGGCTGAACGTGGGCATCACGATCCAGCCCTCGGAGATCGCCAAGATCGCCATGGTGGTCTGGACGGCCGCGCTCGCCGTGCGCAAGCGGGAGCACTTCCGCTCGCTCACGCGGGGGCTCGGCCCCTTCCTCCTCGTGTGGGCGGCGGTGCTGGGCCTCGTCGCGATCGAGCCGAACTTCTCGACGGCGTGCCTCCTGGGGATGCTCGGCGTGGTCGTGCTCTGGTGCGCCGGCGCGAGGCTCGGACACTTCCTCTTCCTCGCGCTCCTCGCGCTCCCGCTGGCGCGCCATCAGCTCGCGGTCGGCTTCCGGGCCGACCGCCTCGCCGCGTTCTTCGATCCCGCCTCCGATCCCACGGGCGCGGGCTTCCAGGTGCGGCAGTCGCTCGTGGCGCTCGGCTCCGGAGGGCTCACGGGCGTCGGGCCGGGGGAGGGGCGGCAGAAGTTCGGGTTCCTCCCCGAGGCCCACAACGATTTCATCTTCGCGATGATCGGCGAGGAGTGGGGCCTCATCGGGGTGCTCGGGCTCGTCGCCCTCTACGCCTCGATCGTCCTCGTGGGCTTCCGCGTCGCGAGCCGCGCGCCGGACCTCTTCGGCGAGCTCGTGGCGGTCGGGCTCACGAGCCTCATCGCGCTGCAGGCCTTCCTGCACATGGCGGTCGGGCTCGCGCTCGTGCCGGCCACGGGGCTCTCGCTCCCGCTCGTCTCCTACGGGCGCTCGAACCTGCTCGTCACCTGCCTGGCGCTGGGGATCCTGATGTCGGTGGCGCGCGCCTCCGGGGCGGGTCACCGCACGAGGAAGTCGCCCTCCGGCCGGGGCGCGAGGGGGGCTCGTGCATGAGGCCCCGACCGTGGTGTTCGCGGGAGGCGGCACGGGCGGCCACCTGTACCCGGCGCTCGCGGTCGCGGATGCCCTCCGGCGCATGCACCCCGAGGTGCTCGCGTTCTTCATCGGCTCCCGGCGCGGGATCGAAGGCGGGATTCTGGAGGAGCGCGGGGAGCGGCACGAGCTTCTGCCGGTCCGGGGCATCGACCGCGCCCGTCCGCTCTCGGCGCTGGGCGCGCTCGGCGACCTGCTCCGCGGCGTCGCACGGACGCGCGCGCTCTTCCGCACGCTGCGGCCGAGGGCGGTCGTGGTGACCGGCGGATATGCCGCGGCTCCGGCCGGCGTGGCCGCCGTGCTCGGCGGGGTGCCCCTGCTCGTGCAGGAGCAGAACGCCGTGCCCGGGCTGGTGACGCGCCTGCTCGCGCCCCGCGCCGCCGAGGTGCACGTGGCGTTCGCCGAGGCGGCCGCGCGGATGCGCGTGGACGCCGCCCGCCTCCGCACGACCGGCAACCCCGTCCGCCCCCCCGCCGCGCTCGACCGGCGCCGTGCGCGCGCCCGCATGGGGCTGCCGCCCGAGGGACCGGTGCTGCTCGTCGTCGGGGGCAGCCAGGGCTCCCTCGCGCTGAACCGCGCGGTGCAGGGGGCGGTCGAGGCGGTGGAGCGCGGCGAGGCCGCCCGTCCCGAGGGGCTGCACGTGCTGTGGGCCACGGGGCCCGCGCACCACGCCGGTGTGGCCGACTCGCCGGCGGGGCGCGCGGCGTGGGTGCACGCGGTCCCCTACCTCGGCGAGATGCCGGTGGCGCTCGCCGCATCCGACCTCGCCCTCGCGCGGGCCGGGGCGATCTTCACGGCGGAGCTGCTCGTGCAGGGGCTGCCGGCGATCCTCGTGCCCCTGCCGACGGCCGCCGCCGACCACCAGACGCGGAACGCCGAGGCGCTCGAGGCGGCCGGCGCGGCCGTGATGCTGCCCGAGGCGGGCCTGACTCCGGGCGCGCTGTGGGAGACGGTCTCGGGGCTCGTGGCCGACCAGGAGCGGCTCGCCGCCATGCGCGCCGCCGCCCGCGAGCGGGCGCGGCCCGGCGCGACGGCCGAGATCGCCGCGGCCGTGGCCGCCCTCGCCCACCTGGCGCCGGCCGGCGCGGACGGCGGGGAGGAGCCCCGGTGAGCGCGCCGCTCCCGGATCTCCGCGCGCTCGCGGGGCGCGGCCCGGTGCACTTCATGGGCGCCGGCGGCGCCGGCATGGTCGCGCTCGCCGAGCTCCTGCTCCGCCGCGGGCTGCCGGTGACCGGTTGCGACGCGAAGGACGGCCCGGCGCTGCGTGCGCTCGAGCGGGCGGGCGCGCCGGTGCGGGTGGGCCACGATCCGTCCCACGTGGCGGGCGCGGGCGCGCTGGTCGTGACGGCGGCCGTCCCGCACGACCACCCCGAGCCCGCCCGCGCGCGCGCCGAGGGCGTGCCGGTGCTCAAGCGCGCCGAGGCGCTCGGGGCCTGGGTCGCGGCGGGCACGGTCGTGGCCGTCGCCGGGACGCATGGGAAGACCACGACCACGGCCATGACGACCGAGATCCTCGCCCGCGGGGGCCGGGACCCCACCGGCCTCGTGGGCGGGCGGGTGCAGGCGTGGGGCGGCAACCTGCGACTGGGCTCGGACCGGCTCCACGTGGTGGAGGCCGACGAGTACGACCGCTCGTTCCTCACGCTCGCGCCGGACGTGGCGATCGTGACGAACGTGGAGGCCGATCATCTCGACGTGTACGGCGATCTCGCGGGTGTGCGCCAGGGCTTCCTCGCCTTCCTCGGCAACGTGAAGCCCGGAGGGCGGATCGTGGCGTGCGCGGACGACCGCGGCGCGGCCTCGCTCCTTCCGGCCTTCGCGGACCGCGCGGTGACGTACGGCTTCTCCGCGGGCGCCATGCTCCGCGCGATCGACGTGCGCGTGGAGGCGGGGCGCACCCGGTGCCGGGTGCTCGAGGAGGGGCGGGACCGCGGCCCGCTCGAGCTCGAGGGCGGCGGGCGGCACAACCTCCTGAACGGACTGGCGGCCGCGGCCGCTGCGCGGTTCCTCGGCGCCGAGTGGGAGGACGTGCGCGCGGCGCTCGCCGACTTCCGCGGGGTCGGCCGCCGCTTCGAGCGGCTGGGGGAGGCGAGGGGGGTGAGCGTCGTGGACGACTACGCGCATCATCCCACCGAGCTCCGTGCGACGCTCTCCGCGGCCCGCGCGCTCTTCGACGGCCGCCGGATCGTGGCCGCCTTCCAGCCGCACCTCTACAGCCGGACGCGGGACTTCGCGGAGGAGTTCGGGGGCGCGCTCGCGGCGGCGGACGTCGTCTGGGTGACGGACGTCTTCCCGGCGCGCGAGGCCGCGATCCCCGGCGTGAGCGGCGCGCTCGTGGCCGAGGCCGCCCGCGCGGCCGGCCGCGCCGAGGTGCGCTATCACGAGGACCTCGGCACCCTCGCGCCCGCGCTCGCGCGCACGCTCGAGCCGGGGGACGTGCTCCTGACCCTCGGCGCGGGCTCCATCGAGACGCTCGGCGGGGAAGTCCTCGCCCAGCTCGGAGGCGCCGATGCGTAGCGACCTCCTGATGGTGCTCGGCACCCTCGTCGCGGGGAGCGCGTGGCTCGCGCTCGAGCACGGCCGGGAGGCGCTCGTCGCCATGGAGACCTTCCGCGTGCGGGAGATCGAGGTGCGCGGGGCGCGCTTCGTGGAGCGCGACGAGGTGGTCTCGCTCCTCGGCCTCGACGAGACGAGCTCGGTGTGGGGCGACCGCGAGCTCTGGTCCGAGCGGGTCGAGCGCCACCCGCTGATCCGCGAGGCCGAGGTCGCGCGACGCTTCCCGGACGGGCTCGTCGTGGAGGTGGAGGAGCGCCGGCCGATCGCGCTCGCCCCGGCCCCCGCGCTGGAGCCGGTGGACGTCGAGGGGCAGCGCCTGCCGATCGACCCGGCCGTGCACCGGCTCGATCTCCCGGTCATCGAGGCGGACGTGGCGGTGGCTCCGCGCGCTCGCTTCTTCCCCCGGGAGGTGCGACGGCTCGCGGCCGAGCTCGGCCGCCTCACGGCCGCCGACACGGCGTTCCTGCAGCGGGTCTCCGACCTCTCCTGGGAGGAGGGCGGCGCGCTGCGGGTGGGCTGGACCGAGCCGCCGGTGGACTTCCTGCTCCCCGCGGGCACGCCCGTGGGGCGGCTGCGCGACGGGCTCCAGGCGCTCGCCCACGCGCTGGGCCGGGACCCGGGCAGCCCGCCCGCGGAAATCGACCTCAGGTTCGCGGACCAGGTGGTGGTCCGGCGGACGAACCATCGCTGAACGGGATCGACATGCGCTCGAATCTGATCGCCGGCCTCGACATCGGGACCTCCAACACCTGCGCCGTCATCGGCGAGGTGGTCTCGGATCCCCGGCGTCCGGGGCTCACCGTCCTCGGCGTGGGACAGGCGCGCACCGGCGGCCTGCGCGGCGACACGGTGACGAACATCGACGAGATGACCGAATCGGTGCGGACCTCCATGAAGGAGGCCGAGCTGATGGCCGGCGTCGCGGTGGACCGCGTGTACGCCGGCATCGGCGGGGAGCACGTCCGCGCGACCGGCTCGATGGGCGTGGTCGCCGTCTCCGACGGGGAGGTCTCCGCGGACGACGTCGCGCGCGTGCACGTCGTGGCGCGCGCGGTGGCGCTCCCGCCGGACCGCGAGATGGTGCACGCGATCCCGCAGGAGTACCGCGTCGACCACCAGGCGGGGCTCAAGGATCCGCTCGGCATGAGCGGCGTCCGGCTCGAGGCCGAGGTGTTCCTCGTCACCTGCCAGTCGACCGCGGCTGGAAACATCCGCAAGGCGGTCAACCGCGCGGGCTACCGCGTCCAGGAGCTCGTCTTCGAGCCGCTCGCCGGCGCGCGGGCCGTGCTCAGCGAGGACGAGAAGGAGGTCGGCGTGGCCATCGTCGAGGTGGGCGCGGCCACGACCGACGTCGCGGCCTACTACGACGGGAAGCTCCAGCACGTCGCGATCCTCCCCTTCGGGGGATCCACGCTGACGGCGGACCTGGTGCGCGGGCTGTCGATCCCCTGGGCCGAGGCGCGCCGCGCGAAGGAGCGCTACGGCGTGGCCTTCGCGCGCATGGTGGATCCGCGCGAGACCGTCGAGCTGCCGGGACCGGCTCCGGGCCAGATGCGCTCCGTCGCCCGCGAGCTGATCGCGCACATCCTCGAGCAGCGCCTCGACGAGGTGCTGGGGCTCGTCGAACGCGAGCTGGAGCAGGCGGGGCTCCTCGAGCGGCTCGGGGCCGGGATCGTCCTCACGGGCGGCACCGCCGCGATCCCGGGGCTCGTGGAGCTCGCGCAGCAGATCTTCGCCTGCCCGGTGCGCCTCGGCGTGCCGCGGGAGGCGCTCGGGGGGCTGGCCGAGGCGGTGGCCCGCCCGCGGTTCGCGGTCGCCGCCGGGCTCGCGCTCTGGGGCTCGGACCGGTTCCTCGAGACGGGACAGGGCGCCTCGACGATGACGTCGGGCGTCCTCACGAAGCTGGGCACCTGGCTGAAGGAATTCTTCTAACCACTCCGACGGGAGACACGACCATGATCTTCGAGTTCGACGAAAGCCCGGCCCTCAACGCGCGCATGAAGGTCGTCGGGGTGGGAGGCGCCGGCGGGAACGCGGTGAACCGGATGGTGGACGAGCGCCTCGAGGGCGTCGAGTTCATCTCCCTGAACACGGACGCCCAGGCGCTCAAGACCTCGCGCGCCGCGGTGACGATCCAGATCGGCAAGAAGCTCACGCGGGGCCTGGGCGCGGGCGCGCGGCCCGAGGTGGGACGCCAGGCCCTCGCCGAGAGCGAGGCCGAGGTGCGCGCCGCGCTCGAGGGGGCGGACCTCGTCTTCGTGGCGGCCGGCATGGGGGGCGGAACCGGGACCGGCGCCGCGCCGCTCGTCGCGGAGATCGCGCGGAGCATGGGCGCCCTCACGATCGGCATCGTGACGCGGCCCTTCTCGTTCGAGGGGAAGAAGCGGGAGCGCCAGGCCCAGCAGGGGCTCGCCGAGCTCCGGCGCACGGTCGACACGATGATCATCGTGCCGAACGACCGGCTCCTCGCCGTGGTGCCCAAGGGCACGTCCTTCCGGGACGCGCTCAAGAAGGCCGACGAGGTCCTGCTCAACGCGACGCAGGGCATCTCCGACCTCATCAGCGTGACGGGCGAGGTGAACGTGGACTTCGCCGACGTGCGCACGATCATGTCCTCGCGCGGCCCCGCCCTCATGGGCTCCGGGTTCGGCGAGGGGGAGAACCGGGCGCAGGAGGCGGCGCAGGAGGCGATCAGCTCCCCGCTGCTCGACGACATCTCGATCGCGGGCGCGCGCGGGGTGCTCATCAACATCACGGGGGGGATGGATCTCGCCATTGACGAGGTCACGACGATCTCTTCCATTATCCAGGAAGAAGCAGGCGACGAGGCGGAGATCATCTTCGGCGCGGTCCACACCCCCGAGCTCGAGGGGAAGGTCCGCGTCACCGTCATCGCGACCGGCTTCGATCAGGGCGAGGACGACAAGGTGATCAGCGGGCCCTTCGTCCGCCCGAGGACGGAGCGGAAGCCCGTGTCGCGGCCGACGCCGGCGGTGGCCGAGCAGGTGCCCGCCCGCGTGGAGATCCCCAGGACGGCGCCGTCGCGCGTGGCGGTCGGGGGTGGAGCGGACGAGGAGGTCGTCTCGTCGATGCGCTTCCCGGAGCGCAGCGTGACGCGTGCCCAGATCTCGGGGCTCGACATCCCGACCTTCATCCGGCGTCAGATGGACTGACGCCCCAGAGGACCGGCGTCGGCAGGTCGGCGCCCCACGAGCAGGAGCGACCGGATTGGGCCAGAACGCGACGCGCGCGATGGGCCGCCGCGCCGCGGCGACGGGCCTGCTGGCCCTCGTCGCGGCGTGCGGCGGGGGCGAGGCACCCGACGTCGGGATGCTGGAGGCCGTGCGGGTACCCCCCGCGGAAGGTCTCGAGATCCGCACGCTCCGCTCCGGCGAGACGTTCGGGGAGCTGCTGTCGGGTGCGCTCGAGCCGAACGACCAGGCGTCGCTCCTCACGAGCTTCCAGGAACACGCGAGCCCGAGGCGGATGCGCCCCGGGACCGAGGTCACGTTCCGCTACCTCGCGAGCGAGGGCACGCTCCGCGGGATCGACGTGGCGCTCAACCGCGACGAGACCGTGCGCCTCACGCGCTCGGACGCGGGGTGGTCCTCCGCGTTGGTGGAGACGCCGGTGCACGTGGACACGCTCGTGGCCGCCGGGGAG
The DNA here is from genome assembly GCA_964583815.1 of uncultured Gemmatimonadaceae bacterium. Taxonomy (GTDB): domain Bacteria; phylum Gemmatimonadota; class Gemmatimonadetes; order Longimicrobiales; family Gaopeijiaceae; genus JAWLHJ01. The sequence continues at coordinate 50,258 of CAZOYA010000003.1, forward strand.
ATCGAGAGCGTCCTGTGGACGTCCGTGGTCGGCAACCCGGCGCTCGCGTCCATGCCGGTGGCGGACCGCAACCAGGTGATCGACTACCTGGACCGGGTGTTCCAGTGGCAGGTCGACTTCTCGCGCCAGATCCGGGTCGGCGACACGTACCGCTTCGCGTTCGAGCGGGAGGTGCGCCCCGACGGCTCGATCCGCTCGGGCAAGCTCCTGTCCGCCGAGCTCGTGAACTCGGGCACGGCCTACCACGCCGTCTGGTTCGACCCGAACGGGGAGGGCGAGGGCTCCTACTACGACCTGGAAGGGAAGTCCGTGCGGCGCGCCTTCCTGCTGAAGCCGCTCGCCTACCGGCGGATCTCGTCGCGCTTCACGAACGGGCGCTTCCACCCGATCCTCCAGACCTGGCGCGCGCACCGGGGCGTGGACTACGCCGCCGACACGGGCACCGAGATCATGGCCACGTCGGACGGCGTGGTCATCCACCGGGGACCGAAGGGCGGGCTCGGGAACGCGGTGGAGATCCGGCATCCGAACGGGTTCGTGACCCGCTACGGCCACATGAGCCGTTTCCGCTCCGGCGTGGTCGTGGGCACGCGCGTGCGGCAGGGTGACGTGATCGGCTACGTGGGGATGACCGGGCTCGCGACCGGGCCGCACCTGCACTACGAGATGATCCGCGGAGGCCGGCACATCGATCCGCTGTCGGTCGATCTCCCCTCCGGCGACCCCGTGCCCGCGGACGACATGGTCCGCTGGATGGACGAGATGGTCCAGCGGGTCGCCCTGCTCGAGACGATCCCGGGGGCGGGACCCGTGCGGACCGCGGACGTCGTCGACGAGGAGGAGGGCGGACCGGCGACCGGCCAGGCGGCCACGACCACCGCGAGCGCCGGCGCCGTCGCGATCTCCGAGGGGGGAGAGCGGTAGCAGCGCCCACGGCCCTCGTCTTCGGGCTGCTCGGGATCGGCGTCGCGGCCTACGCCGTCTGGATCTACCGGAGCGCCGACCTTCCCGTCCGCGGCGCGCGGCTGCTCGCCGCGCTGCGTGCCGCCGCGCTGATCCTGGTGCTCGCGCTCCTCTTCGATTTCCCGGCCCCGTTCGGTGCCGGAGCGGCCGGCTCGCGCTGGGTCCTGGTGGACGCGTCGCTCAGCATGGAGGCGGGCCCGGAGGGCGAGCCCACCGCGGCCGAGCGCGCGCGCCGGCGCGCGGCCGAGCTCGCGGCGGCGGGTTGGACGGTCGTCCGCTTCGGGAACGAGGTGGGCGCCAACCCGGGGGCGTCCGGCGCTCCCGATCCGCGCACGCTCCTGGCTCCCGCGCTCGCCCGCGCCGCCGAAGCCGGTGCCCGGGAGGTGGTCGTGCTCTCCGACCTCCGCTTCGAGGACGGCGTGGCCGTGGAGGCGGCGCTCGAGGAGCTGCCCCTCGCGGTCCGGTTCGAGTCCGAGGGCGGAGCCGTGCCGAACGCCGGCGCGCTCGAGCTCGTCGTGCCCGATCGCCCTCGGCCGGGGGAGCCGGGCGAGGCGCGCGTCGACGTGCACGGAGCCGGGGCGGGTGACACGCTCGTGGTGCAGGTGTTCGAGGAGGACCGGCCCGTGGCGGAGGCGCGCGTCCCGGCGCCGGGGCCCGGATTCCGGCGGACCCTGGAGGTCGAGCTCCCGCCGACCGAGGCCGCGGGCCTCGTCCGGTACGCCGCCCGCGTGCGCGTGGAGGCCGACGCCTTCCCCTCCGACGACGAGGCCGTCGCCTACGCCCGCGTGGGGCTCGGCGAGGAGGCGGCCGTCGTGGTGGTCTCGCTCCGCCCGGACTGGGAGCCGCGGCGCCTCGTCCCCGCGCTCGAAGCCGTCACGGGGCTGCCGACCTCCGGGTACCTGAGGGTCGGCCCGGACCGCTTCGCCCCCATGGGCCTCGCGCTGGAGCGCGGCGCGCCGGTGGACACGGCCGCGGTCCGCCGGGCGGCCGCCGAGGCGACGATCCTCGTGGTGCACGGGCTCGCCGGAGACGCGGACGCCTGGGCACGGCAGCTGGTCGGGCTCGGGCGGCGGCGCATCGTCTTCCTCTCCGACGCGGCGGGGGCCCAGGCCCTCGGTCTGCGGGCGCTCCCCACCCGCCCCGGCGAGTGGTACGTGTCGCCGGAGGTGCCGCCCTCGCCGGTGGCGGGTCTGCTCGCCGGGGCGATCCACGGGGCGCTGCCGCCGCTCGGGAGCATGATCGCGCTCGCCGACGAGGAGGGCTGGCAGACCCCGCTCGTGGCGCGGCTGGGCGGCGGGGGCCCCGCCCGCCCCCCGCTCCTGATCCGGGCCGACGAGGCGGGCCGCACGGGCCTCGTCCTGGCGGGTGGGTTCTGGCGGTGGGCCATGCGCGAGAACGGTCGCGAGGCGTACCGCAGCGTGTGGGCCGCCCTCGCCGGGTGGCTCCTGCGCGAGCAGGCCGTCGCCGGGGAGGAGATCCGGCCCGAGCGGCCGGTCTTCGCCCGCCACGAGCCGGTGACTTGGCGGGTCCCGCCCGATCGCGCAGGTTTCCGCATCCGGGTGCGCGCCGGCGAGGAGATGGTCCTGGACACGGCCTTCCAGGCCACCGGGATCCTCGGCTCCGGCACGCTTCCTCCCGGCACGTACCGCTACGTGGTCTCGGACCCGGCCGGGGACAGCACGGCGGCCGGCCGCTTCGACGTGGCGGCCACGACGGCCGAGCTCCTGCACCAGCCCGCCGACCCGGTGCGGCTGGCGGGGGTGGCGGACCGCGGGGACGAGGGCGCCGCGGCGTTCCTCCGCCGCCCTCTGCGCACGCTCCCCTGGCCCTATCTCCTGATCATCGCCCTCCTCTGCGCCGAGTGGATCGGCCGGCGCCGCCGAGGGCTTCGCTGAGTCGCGAAAGGCTGGACATGGCACGCCTGTTCCGGAAGGACGTCGAGAAGAAGAAGGGACTCTGGCGGCGGGTCGTCGACCTCGCCCTCACCGACGTGCGCGTGGTGGCGCGCGGCCTCGACGAGATCTCGCTCGGGGACCTCGAGGAGCGCCTGCTCGCCGCGGATTTCGGCGTGCCGGCCACGCTCCGGCTCATCGACCGCGCCGAGGAGGCGATGCGCCGCGGCCGCGCGCGCACCGGGCGGGACCTGGCGAACGTGCTGCGCGAGGAGATCTCCGCGATCCTCGAGCCCGCCCGCCGCGCGGAGCTCGCGGCCGCCGACTCGGGGACGACGGTCTACCTCATGGTGGGCGTGAACGGCGTCGGGAAGACGACCTCCGTGGCCAAGCTCGCCCACCTGCTCGTGCGCGACCGCCGGAGCGTGATGGTGGCGGCCGCCGACACCTTCCGCGCCGGCGCTGTATCGCAGCTCGAGACGTGGGCGAAGCGCGTGGGCGCGGACTTCATCCGCGGCCAGCAGGGCGGCGATCCGGCCGCGGTGGCCTTCGACGCCATGGAGGCGGCGCGCGCCCGGGGCACGGAGGTGCTGCTCATCGACACCGCGGGCCGGCTCCACACCAACCGCGGCCTCATGCAGGAGCTCCAGAAGATCGACCGGGTCGTGCGCAAGAAGATGGAGGGCGCCCCGCACGAGACGCTCATGGTGCTCGACGCCACCGTCGGCCAGAACGCGGTGCGCCAGGTCGAGGCGTTCCGGGAGGTCGTCGACGTGTCGGGGATCCTGCTCGCGAAGATGGATTCCTCCGCGCGCGGCGGGATCGTGGTCGCGCTCCAGCAGGAGTACGGGATCCCCGTGAAGCTGGTGGGGACCGGCGAGCAGCTCGACGACCTCCAGACCTTCGACGTCGACGAGTTCATCCGCGGGATCCTCGCCTGAGTCTCGTGGAAGGCTACTCGCGCCTCGGGGGCCCGGTGCAGTTCCTGAAGGGCGTGGGGCCGAGGCGCGCGGATCAGCTCGCCGGGATCGGGATCGCCACCGTGCGCGATCTCCTCTACCACGTGCCGCGGCGCTACGACGACGCTTCCACGGTCACGCCGATCGGACGGGCGGACGTGGGGATGGACATCACGGTCGTGGGGACGGTGCGGAGCAAGGGGGTGATCCCCACGCGGACGGGGCTCCGGATCTTCCAGGCGGTCCTGCAGGACGAGACGGGCCTCCTCACGGCCGCGTGGCCGGGGCAGCCCTGGCTCGACCGCAAGCTCCGCGAGGGCGACACGCTCCTCGTGACCGGTCCGGTCCGCTTCTTTCACGGCCGCCAGCTCCAGCCGCGGGAGTACACGGTGCTGGGGCGCGGGGGAGGGGAGCGCGGCGGGCGCGAGGCCGCCCCCGGCGCGCGAGGCGGGCGCCCGCACGGGGACCCCGCGCGTGGCGCACCCGGCCGCCCCGACGCGGCCGGCACGATCTTCGTGAGCTATCCGGCGAGCGAGGAGGTCCCCCAGTGGGTCCTGCGCGGGGTCTTCGAGCGCAACCTGGACCAGATCCTCCCCTGGGCGGACGAGGACGAGTACCTCGACGAGGCCGACCGCGTCCGCCTCGGGCTCCCGCGCCTCCCCGAGGCGCTCGCGCTCCTGCACCGGCCGGCCCGGCTCGAGGACGCGGAGCGGGGGCGGCGCCGTCTCGCCTTCGACGAGCTCTTCTTCCTGCAGCTCGTGCAGGCGCGCGCGCGCCTGCTGGCGCTCGAGGCCCGGCCGGGGATCCGGCACGAGCGGACGAACGCGCTCGTGCGCCCGCTCCACGAGTCGCTCCCCTTCGCGCTCACGGACGCGCAGGGACGGGTGCTCCGCGACATCGCGGCCGACATGACCTCCGAGCACCGCATGAACCGGATGCTCCAGGGCGACGTCGGCTCCGGCAAGACGGTCGTGGCGCTCTTCGCGATGCTGATCGCCGTGGAGGGCGGATGGCAGGCGGCGCTCATGGCGCCGACGGAGATCCTCGCCGAGCAG
>CAZOYA010000004.1:0-43580 GCA_964583815.1 uncultured Gemmatimonadaceae bacterium
AGGTTCTCCTCCGCCGACACCCGCCAGTACAAGCTCCGTTCCGCCGGGATCACCGGTACCAGCACTTCCCGTACCCGGTGCGGCTCCCTCTCCAGATCCCGACCCATGACCGAGGCAGAGCCCGAGTCGGGGTGGATCAGCGTCGCGAGGATCTTGAAGAGCGTGGTCTTGCCCGCCCCATTCTCCCCGAGCACCCCGAAGAACTCACCCCTTTGGACTTCCAGGTCGATGTCCTCGAGCGCCACCCGCACGTCGCGCGCACGCGGGGCCCGGAGCAGATCGCGCAATGATCGCTGAACGCGGAACGACTTGTTCAGAGATCTGATGCGGATGGACGCCTCGCTCATTCCGCGGCCTGCCCTGCGGATCTTCGCTCGCCCAGCGGCAGCCCGTGCCACGAACGGAGCGTCTCCACTGCGTGCGGCAGTCGATCGAGGTCCCGCACGAGCTTCAGGTCGTAGACGGGAGCCTCCGCCGCCACACGCGAGACACCTTCGAGCAGCTCCGGCGCGAAGGTGCTTCCCAGCATGGCGCCGATCTTGGTCATCCCGAGAAGGCGCATGGTCGCTTCGATGCGCGGCAGGCGAATCCGTTCCACCGGGAATGCACCGGACGACGGATCGACGGGCCGCAGAAAGTAGACCGCCGAGAGGCGCCGCAGGGCATCGAGGACCCGATCGCGCGGAAACGGGGGCAGGAACGCCTTCCCGTCTCGCCCGGGTGCGACCGTGACCCTCTCTCCCAGGATTCGCTCGACGTCCGCCTCACCCGGCCGCACGCGGAGACTCTGCACGCCAGGCCAGGCGACCACGTCGGAGGCGGTCTCGACCGCCAGCGAATCGTCGGTGACGAACCGGGCGCCGGCGCGGAACAGGCTCAGGGCCAGGGTCGACTTTCCGAAGTGCTTCGGTGCCAGGAACGCGATCACGCCGTCGCCCATCTCGACCGCGCTGGCGTGGAGGGTCAGGGTGCCCTCCAGCTGCAACGCCATCGCAAGGATCCGGCCGATGAGGTGGCTACGCCCGAAGTCCCACCAGGGCTCCGGATTGGGCAGCCACCGGATCGTACGACCGTCCGCCGAAAGGTCGAAGACGCCCGTGTCGTCCACCGTGACGCGGTAGCCGTCGCGGTGACGAAAGAGCCGCGCGGCGACGCTCCCGTAGATCGGCTCCTCGCCCAGGAGTTCCGGCTCCTCGACCGGCGTGAGCGAGTCGACCACCCGGAAGCACCACTGGAAGGCTCCGGGTGAGGTCGGCCGCAGTTCCGGAAGCGGTATGCTGGACCCCAGCCGCCTCCCGAAGGCCTCGTAGGCCAGCAGCGTCACGCGGCGGGCGCCCGGTGCGCCCGGAGGTCGCCGAGCCACGGTCCGCCCCGCGCATCGGTCAGAGGCTGGAAGCGGCTCACGTACTCGGGGTCGTCACCAAGCACGGTCCCGTCCCACTCCACCCATGCGTGCGCTGCGAACACCGGGCCGCTCGCCCTGACGCCGACCCGGATCACGGAGCCCGGCACGCCGCGCCTGGTCAAGAGCGCCTGGAGCGCGAGAGAACGCACGAGACACAGGGGGCGAACGAGACCGAATCGGGCGACGCGGTCGATCGCCAGAGCGGCAGCCTCGGCGGCCGCACGGTCCCTTGGGCGCGCCGGCTCATCCGACGCCGGTCCGGTCAGCACTTCCGGGACCAGCGCTCCCATCGGGCGATCACGCACCTCGTCCCGGGCAACCAGGATGGCCTTCTGCGCCTGCCACAGGAGCCACCAGCCGCCAGGACCGAGGAGAAGGAGCTTCCGGATGGCCAGAGCCAGCCGAAGGACGTCAGCCCGGCGCCGCGCCATCCGCATGCACCACGAGCTCGCCCTCCTCGAGCGCCGCGAGGAACTCGCGCACGTCGGAGGCGAGCTGCTCCCTCGCTACCTCCGGATACCGCTCCTGCAGCGCGTCCACCAGAGTGCCGACGTCAGCGCCTGGCGACGTTCCCGTGTCGGGAAGCCGTGCCCAGATGGCGGCCCCGACCTCGTTCACGCCGAAATAGGCCTCCGTCCTGGTGCAGAAGAGGACGCCGCCCTCATCCATCTCCTTGAAGAGGACGGTAGGGCTCTTGGCCGGAATGATGATGCTCATGGGGCGTGCGCGCTTACCCTACTCGCTCGAGGAGGAGCCTTGGGGGGCGGCCGGCGGCCGCCCCCCACCATTCGACGCTCACGACGCCGACGGAAGCTCCCAGTCCGGCCACTCGCGGAAGAGGTCCCGCCAGTCGTGGGTGATGTCCCCGATCCCGGGACTCGAGCCGCCGCGGGTCACCTCCCGGAACGACCCGTAGCGTGTCAACGAGGGCTTCACGTACATGAAACCTCCTGAGTTGAAGCTGCCCGGATCCGCCGGGCACGGGGTGCGGCGCCATGACCGCCGCTCTCCGACGGAGGCAGCGCTACAGGGCAAACTTGATACCACGCGGATGTGCTACGCAATCCATTGGGGCGTAATGAGAAACGTTCATGGGGCGTGCCGCCACCGTGGTGGACATACCACAATTGCGTGGGATGGCAACCACAAGACGCCCGTTCAAGGCCGCTGGCCCGAGTGCCGTCGAAGCCAGGCTTCCGTGAACATGGTCAGGCCAAGGTCTACCCCGGCATGTGAGAGCGCTTTTCGGTCGCCCGTGTGGCGGAGCGCGTTGCGGAACCGGAGAGGATCCACGAGGCCAAGCTCCTCCGTGGCCCAGGGCCCCCCGGAGACCATCTCGAGAAATGCGGCGACCCCAGGCCGCCATCGCCGCTCGAGGAGGCCGCCGCTGGTGCCCGGCTTCAAGCTCCCGGGCAGCAACTGCCGATCGCGCTCCGGCAGGCGGCCGGCCATCGCTCGCTGTAGCATCACCTTGATCTGACGAGGTTGGTTGAACTCGCTGGCGGGCCGGGACAGAGCGAACTCGATGAGGCGGCGGTCGTAGAACGGCATACGAAGCTCCACCCCCTCGTCCCGGGTCATGTCGTAGAGAAGCGCGCAGCCACGCTGAAAGGCGCTGTCCACGAGACCCCAGGCGCGCATACGGAGGGTCACCGTCGGCTGGACGCGGACGATGTCCCGCCGATACGTCTCGCGGTCCGCTCGGACGATGTCCTTCACCTGTGCCTCGTCCGCAACGATCCACTCCGGCACGGGTTGTTCCCAGGGTCGACTGCAGATCCGACGTCCGAGTGCAACCTCCAGAAGGTCCAAGGTCCAATAGGGCATCGCGGGGCGCACGCAGTGCCTCAGGAACGGTCGCACACCGCGGTACCGGCGGCTCCGCATGTACCGCCGGAGGGCGAGCAAGCGGCCGGCGCGCAGCAGGTCGGCCATCTCCCAATCCAGCACCCCGAAGACGTTGTCGCCGCCGTGACCGTTCAGGAGTACCCGGTCCCCGAGCGTGCGCGCCGTTGCTGCGAGCGCGCGGTTGTGGCTCTCGAACATGTGGCCGAGGCACTGCGACCGGATCTCGGCTCCACCGACGAGATCCTCCAGCATCGGCAGATCCACAGCGTTCAACCAATGCACCGGCCGTGCGTACTGGCGTGCGACGAGCTCCACGTACCACGACTCGTCCCCGACGTCCCCCTCCGGCATCCGGAGGGAAATGAGATCGAGCGGAGGATCCTCACCCGGAACTGATGAGGCGAGGACGGCGGTGGAATCCTGGCCGCCGCTCAGCGCGAGGGCGGTAGCGACGCCGCGGTGCCTTTCACGCGTGCTCTCGGCGAGAAGTCGGGCGGCCTCGCGGACAGCTTCGGACTCGTCGAGTCGCGCGTATTCCTGGGAGGGGCGCGCGTTCCAAAATCGCGCGATCGTCGGGCCGCCCCGCCCCTGGGCAAGCGTGTGCGCCGCCGGAAGCTCGTCGATGTGCGCCCACGCCGTGGAGCGTCCGTCTCCCGGGGCCATGAGAAGCGCACGGAGCACGCGCCTCGGATCGAAACCCGGGCCACCGCCTGACAGGCGGGCCAACGGGTGCGCGGTGGAGGCGACGAAGAAGCCTCCGTCCCACCCCATGTGGTACAATGACCTGCTTCCGAACGGGTCGCGCGCGCAGAAGATCTCTCGACGACGCCGGTCCCACACGCAGAAGGCGAAATCCCCCTCCAGGTGCTCCACGCACCGGTCGCCAAAGGCCTCATAGGCGGCCGCGATGAGATCCGAGGCCGCGCGGGATCTAGGTGCCACGCCCGCGCCTCGCAGGCGATGCTCCAGGTCGCGTACGTAGTACAACGTGGCATCGGCGACCACGGCACAACTTTCACGCAGCGCCACCAGCGTCTCGCCCGCCATCTCGGGTTGCATCTCCCACAGGTCACGGGCCACGGCGAGCACTGCGCCATCCTCGTCCCGGACCTCGGTCCTCTCGCTGCCGCGGAATGACATGGTCGCGAGGAGCGACCCCAGTCTGGCACGGTCGAACGACCGGGCCGGCGACCCGACAGCGGCGAAGATCGCGCTCACGTGGGTGCTTGCGGCACGAATCGAGGACGGGCGTTCACGCTACGCGAGCCGGGCGAGATAGCGCATCCACGTTCCGAGCTCGTGAGCCTGATGCGCGATGCGCTGCGGGAACGTGGCCTGGGCCCTGTCCGACGGAAGCGGAATGCCACCGGACCCTCCGTCCCGGAAGGCCAGCTTCCAGAGAAGCTTCTCGACGGCCACCGACGGGCAGCCCGCTGCGTTCGGCATGAGGTTCAGCATGAAGTGGCGCTCCAGCCGGTCGAGCAGCAATCGCGAGCGCGACGGTCGCAGAGCCGACAGCACCTCGTCCGGGACCTCGGTGCCGATGGCCGTGGCCGACAAGCGAAGCGTCCAGTAGCAGTACGTCTCTCCGCCGCTCGCACGCGCCGCTCGTATGAGGCGGTCCCATTCGACCATGCCCTTCGCGGTCAACGCGCGCACGTCGTGAAAGGTTCGCCAAGCGTGGCTCCGGGCCCGGTGCGACCAGGCAAAGTGGATGCAGCAGTGCAGGAGCTGGTGCTCGAGGCTGGGCACGCGTACGGTCTCGCCCCGCACTTTCAGTATCCGCGCTTCGCTCCAGACCTCCTGCTCCGTCAAACCGAAGGGATGGTCCGGCATCCACAGGTCGGTGTGGATCTCGAGCGCCACACCGGCAGAGAACGCATCCGTCAGGGGCGGCAGGTGATGCGCATGACCGTACGATTCCAACGGATACCGGTCAGCCTGCCACCGCCACCCTTTGCTCCTCGCGAGGGACCAGGCCTCCTCCGCACGCCCTTCCCCGACCAGCAGGTCGAGATCGAGCATCGGACGGCGGGTGAAGTCCCGGTGCACCGCCGCGCCCAGGCCGGCACCCTTCAATAGAACCGTCTCGATCCCGGCCTCACGAAAGAGGCCGAGAAGCTCGAAGAGCAGGCGCTCGAGGTGCACGAGCTTGAACTCCCAGATCGCCGCCAGGTGCCTCAGCACCTGCAGCTCGGGACGATCGAGGGCGGCGGCGGTCGCTCGCACGGTGCGCCAGAGGGGCAGGATGGAGCGCTCGCGCTCCGCCAGGGACATCACCGTAGGCCAGTCGAGCGGCTCCCGGAGAAGCGCTCGGACCTCCTCCGACACCTCCCCGCTGCCGTCCGCGAGGAGGACGAGGCGTGCTTCCGGGCTCAGGAGTTTGCTGGACATCGGTCTGGTGCGCCGGGATGGCCTGCCGGAGTCGATCGCTCGCACCTTCCGGGACCCGGATCGAAGCGGCGACGGTGGGCCGGGACGCTATGGTGGTCCAGTCGTCCCGGCAAGACGCCATGTCGCGGCAATCCCAAGGATGCACCTCCAAAGCGGCCGAGCTAGGTTTCGAGCCATGTACGCCATCATCAAATTCGTCCAGAGCCTCGTGAAGGCCCTCAACTCCGAGGGCACGCCGGGCCAGGTGGCGGCGGGGATCGCGCTCGGGGCGTGTCTCGGCCTCACGCCGCTCCTGAACCTGCACAACCTGCTCGTCGTCCTGGCGATCCTCTTCTTCCGGGTCTCGGTGCCCGGGGCGACGCTCGGCCTCGCGATCTTCACGCCGGTCGGCTTCCTGCTCGATCCGCTCTTCGACCGGATCGGCTACGCGATGCTCATGGACGCGGGCGCGCTCCGGCCCTTCTGGGCCGCGGCGTACAACACGCCGGTGGTGGCGCTCGCGAACCCGACGAACACGATCGTGGTGGGGAGCTTCACGAGCTGGGTCGTGCTCGCGCTGCCGATCTACTTCGGCGCCCGCTTCGCGATCGCGCGGTACCGCGAGACGATCTACGCGCGCTACCGTGACCACCGGTTCTTCAAGGCCCTGCGCGCCTCGAAGATCTACGACATCTACCGCCTCTTCCACCCGAGCGTCTGATGGCCGACGGGACGACGGAAGAGCGGCGGAAGCCGTCGGGTGCACTCGCGATCCTCCGGCCGCCGGGGCTCCTCGTCTTCGTCGGCTTCGTCCTGCTCGTCGGCCTGCTCTGGTATCTGTTCGCGGACCTGCTCGTGGAGAGGAGCGTCGAGGGCGCGGGCGCCGCCGTGGTGGGCGCGCGGGTGGATCTCGACGCGGCGGACCTGCGGCCCACGGAGGGGAGCCTGACGCTCCGGGGCCTCCAGGTGACGAACCCCTCGTCGCCGATGACGAACCTCCTCGAGGCGGAGGAGATCAGCCTCGACCTGCTCCTCGAGCCGCTCCTCACGAAGAAGGTCTGGGTGCAGTCGGCCCGCATCACGGGCGTGCGCTTCAACACGCCACGCGAGGAGTCGGGCGCGCTCGAGGATCCGCCGGAGGGATCGGGGCAGCTCTGGCGGACGGTGAGCGCGTGGGCCGACAGCATCCGCCCCCCGCCGCTCAGCCTCGAGGGGCTCTTCGGCACGGTCGTGGAGACCGAGGCGATCTCGCCCGACAGCCTCCGCACGCTCGCCCGCGCGCGGGAGGTGGTGGCGTCAGCCGACTCGCTCCGGGGCGCCTGGGAGACGCGCCTCGAGGACCTCGACCCCCGCCCGCGCATCGACTCGCTGGAGGCCGTGGTGGAGCGGCTCGAGAGCTTCCGGCCGACGCTGCTCAACGCCGCGCAGGTCCCGGGGCTCGTGCGGGACGGCCGCGCCGCGCTCGATCGCCTCACCGCGCTCGAGGACGAGATCGCGGGCCTCGACGACGAGGTCCGCTCGGGGATGGAGCGCCTCGCCGTGAGCGGGGAGGAGCTCGCGGCGCTCCGGGACCAGGACCTCGCCTACGCCCGCGGTCTCCTGAACATCCCGTCGCTCGAGGGACCCGATCTGTCGGGATCGATCTTCGGCGGCGTCGCGACCTCCTGGCTCGAGCCCGTCCTCTACTGGGTGCGCACCGTCGAGCGCTACCTGCCGCCGGGGCTCGACCCCCGCAACCGGCCCGGACCGAAGCGCGTTCGGGCCGAAGGCACGACCGTAGAGTTCCCGGGCCGCGCCACCTATCCGTCCTTCCTTCTCCAGGAGGGAGAGCTGGGGATGGAGATCGCGGGGGCGGGCGCCGCGGCGGGCGTGTACGCGGCCACGATCCGCAATCTCACCTCGCAGCCCGCGCTCGTGGGCGAGCCGCTCGAGCTCTTCCTGGGCCGGGAGGAGGGCGCCGAGGTCGCGGAGGGGATCCGCTTCGCCGCCCGGATCGACCACACCTCGGAGCCGGTGCGCGATTCGGTCACGCTGTCGCTCGCGGGCGTGGATCTCCCGGCCGTGGAGCTCGGCGGACTCGGCGGCGAGCTCGCGCTCGGGAGCGGCGACGTGGGCTTCGACCTCCGCCGCACGGGCGGCGAGATCGACGCGCGCATGCGCTGGACGAGCGCGGATCTCGAATGGCTCCGCGGCGGCGAGCCGGTCACGGCGGGCGCGCCGAGCACCGCGGAGCTCGGCTCGGCCGAGTGGGCGACCGACCTGGTGTGGCGCGCCCTCGCCGGCCTCGGCCGCATCGAGCTCGAGATGGGCCTCTCCGGCTCGCTCGAGAGCCCCTCGCTCCACGTCTCCTCGAACGTGGGATCGGCGGTGGCGGCGAGCCTGCGCGAGGCGCTCGGCGACGAGATCGAGGCCGCCGAGGCGCGCGTGCGGGCCGAGGTGGACGGCCACGTGCAGCCGGTGCTGCAGGACGCGCGCGGCCGGATCGACTCCGTGCGGAACGAGGTCGCGGACCGGGTGGGCGCGCAGCGCGCCGAGGTCGAAGCGCTGCGGGCGCGGCTCGAGGAGCGGATCGAGGCGCTGGTGCCGGGGAGGCGCTGAGGCACGAGCGCACCCCGCGGAGGCGGCTCGGGTCCGCGACCCGTCAGCTCCGTGCCGGGCTCACGTCTCCGCCCCGATCACCTCCCGGAGGAGTTGGGTGAGCCGGTCCACGTCGACCGGCTTCTCGAGGCAGTCGACGGCGCCGAGCTGGAGCGCCTCCGCGCGCACCTCCGCCGTGGCGGTGGCGGTGATCGCCACGACCGGCACGTGCTCGGTCTTCGCCGACGCCCGGATCCGCCGGAGCGCGACGATGCCGGTCCCGCCCGGCATCTTGATGTCGAGCACGATCGCGTCGGGGACGGTACGCACCGCCTTCATGACCACCTGCATCGCATCGACCGCCGTCTCGACCTCGAAGCCCCGCGCGCGGAGCCCGGCCGAGAGATAGGTCACGGTGGTCTCCTCGTCGTCCGCCACGAGCACCTTCATCGTCACCTCCTCAGAGTAAGCCCAGCCGCTTCCGGAGCGACCAGAACGCCTTCCTCGACAGGCCGAGCCGCCGCGCGGCCTCTCCGACCCGCCCGCCCGCGGCCGCGAGCGTGTGCTCGACGTAGCGGCGCTCCACCTCCTCGAGGGAGAGGCCGCCGGGGAGCGTGAGAGGCGGGCCGTTCGAGGGCGCTCCCCTGGCGGCGCCCGCGCTCGCCACGGGTGACCCGGACGCCGCCGAGAGGCCCGTCCCGTCCCCGTCTACCGGCGCGTCCGGCCCACCGCGGAGCCCGCCCCCCGCGCTCCCGGCTCCTGCGCCACCGATCATCTCCGGCCGGAAGCGCAGCGTGGGCCCGGCCACGAAGATCAGCGCCCGCTCCACCGCGTTCCGGAGCTCCCGCGCGTTGCCGGGCCAGTCGTGCTCCTCGAGCACCCGGATCCCCTCCTCCTCCAGCGCGGGCTCCGGCTTGCGGAAGTACTCGGCCGCGCGGGCGGTGAAGTGGCGCGCGAGCGTGCCGATGTCCGAGCGGATCTCGCGGAGCGGCGGCAGGGTCGAGGACGCCACGTTCAGGCGGTAGAAGAGATCCTCCCGGAACGTCCCCACGCGGACGTCCTCCGCGAGCTCGGCGTTCGTGGCCGCGATCACCCGCAGATCGACTGAGCGCTCGTCCGTGGCGCCGATCCTGCGGAACGCGCGCGACTCGAGGAAGGTGAGGAGCTTGGCCTGCAGCTCCGGCGGCATCGAGCCGATCTCGTCCAGGAAGAGCGTGCCGCCGTCGGCTTCCTCGACCAGTCCCCGCTTCGTCTGGCGCGCGTCCGTGAAGGCGCCGCGCTCGTAGCCGAACAGCTCGGCCTCGAGGAGATTCGCGGGCAGCCCCGCGCAGTTGACCTCCACGAAGCGGAAGCTGCCGGCGGTGCTCGCCGTGTGGATCGCCCGCGCGACCAGGTTCTTGCCCGTCCCCGACTCGCCGAGCAGGAGCACGCTCGCGCGCGGGGCTGCCGCGACGGCGTCGACGAAGTCGCGGATCGCCCGCACGCGGGGGTGATCTCCGATGATGCCGTGCGGGTCGAAGCGGGTGCGGGCGGTCTCCTCGAGCAGCGCGCGCGCGGGCCGCTCGTCGAGCGCCTTCCGCACGCGGGCGAGGAGCGTCGCCGGATCCACCGGCTTCGTCACGAAATCGGCCGCGCCGGCCTCGAGGCAGGCGGTCGCGTCCTCCTCCGAGCCCGCGCCCGTCGCGATGATCACCGGCAGCCCCGGATGGCTCTCCCGGAGCCGGCGCGTCACCTCCAGGCCGCCGATCCCCGGCATCTTCAAGTCGCAGACCACCCCGTCCGGAGGCTCCGCGAGGATCCGCTCCAGCGCATCCGCGGCGTTGTCGAACGCCTCGGTCGCGAACGCCCCCCTCCGCTCGAGCTGGGCGGTGAGCAGCGCGAGCTGTCCGGGATCGTCGTCGATGAGCAGGATCGTGCGCTTACGCGCCATGCATCCGGTCTCCGGTGGTCCGGGGGAGGCCCCGTAGCGAGCGCATCCCCGCGCCGGGCCCGGCCCCATGATGCGGGCCGGGGCGCTCCACGTCACGTCCCGGGCGCGACGATCTGGATGACGAGGGTCGAGGTGTAGACGCCCGGCGGCTGGTTCCAGGCGGGGGTGACGGTGCCGCCGATGTGGATCGTTCCCTGGAAGCGGCCCCGGATGTCGGTGATCACGCCGGGCACGAGGGCGACGGTGCGCCCCCCGGAGACGACCTCGGCGTCTCCCGCGCCGATCGTGAGCGGGATCGTGTGGCCCGCCGCCGAGGTCATCGGCGCCGGCTCGACGAGGCGGAGGCTCAGGTGGTGGCCGTCGACGAGGATCGACGCGGCGTCGGGATCGTCCGGCGCGACGTACACCGCCACGCCGGGCGTCAGCCGGCCGAAGTCGAGCCCCTGCTCGGGGATGAGCGTCTGCCCGGAGATCCCCGTGGCGGCGAGCGCGGAGAGGGCGAGCGGCGCGAGAAGGGTCGCGAGGCGCCGGAGTGGCGCCCACCGCCACGGGCGGCTCATCGGGCCACCTCCACGCGCAGGGTCGGCACGTCGACCGGAGCCGCCGCGTCGAGCGAGACCTGGACGGCACGGACGTCGCACGAGGCACCGAGCGCCACGAGCGAGGCCTCGGCCACGCGGAGCGTCCACGACCCGACCGGCACGCGCTCGAGGTAGATCGCGCCGTCCGAGAACGTCCGGCCGGCCGCGACGACCGTGCCCGCCCCGTCCACCACCTCCACGCGGACGCCGCCGAGCGGCCGTCCGTCCGTGGCCTCCACCCGTCCGAGGAGCTCGCGCGTGCGCAGGAGCGGCACGTCCATCCGGTTGTACGTGTTCGGGGAGGGCCGCAGCACCGCCACCCGCACGGCCGGCTGCACGTCGAACTCCAGGCTCAGGGAGTCCACGGCGATCTCCACCGGCTCCCAGGCTCGCACGCCCCAGGCGCGGTACACGCCGTCGGCGTCCGTCTCCACGCGCTGTCCGCCCACCACGACCCGCACGCCGGCCACGCCGGGCTCCCCCTCGTCCCGGACGCCGTCGCCGTCGAGATCATGGAAGATGCTGCCGGAGACGCCCGCCTGGCCGGTCGTCGGGAGCGGGAGGAAGTCCGCGCCCTCCCCGCCGAAGGCGACCCCGCCGTCGAAGGAGGTGGTGACGCCCGAGCGCTCGCCCGCGACGGCGCGCGTGCGCGCGAGCGCGAACGGCGCCCGCGTGCTGAGGGAGAGCGTGAGCCGGGGGCTCGCGCCGCGCCGGAGCTCGATCGCGGTCTGGAGCGTCGAGCCGGGCACCGGTCGCACCGAGAACCCCGCGGACACCATCTCGGCCCCGCGCGCGCTCGCCTCGAGCGACGCGTCGAGCGCGAGGTCGCGGAGGTGCCGCCCCAGCGTGCCCACGGTCGTGTAGGTGCGGAGCGCCAGGACGTCCCGGGACTGGAGTCCCGACTCGAGATCCGCGCCGAGGAGCGTGCGACCGACCGGCACGGAGAGCCCGGCCCGCCAGGCGTCGACGTCGCCGCCCTCCGTGCCCTGCAGGAAGAGGTGCGCCGCGACGCTGCGCGCGCCGCCCGGCAGGGGCAGCAGGCCGGAGGCCCGGACGCGGCCTTGCCAGCCGGCGAGGCCGGCGCCGCCGTCGCGGGCGTCGTTCCACGTGTAGGACGCGGAGACGCCGCCGTGGGCCGAAGGCCGGTAGTCCGCGGATGCCTGCAGGAACGAGCCCGGATTCAGCACGGCGTCCACGCTGAGGTCGTGCCGGGGACGGACCACGAGGGAGGCGTGCGCGTCCGTGTCGGCGCCGCCCGCGTCGAGCGCGGCTCGCTCCAGGCCCGCGCCGAGGGTGAGCCAGCTCCGCACGCCGTACCGGAGACCCCCGAACGCCCGGTGCGCGCACGCCGCATCCCGGCACACGCCCGCGCCGAGGTCGTAGCGGAGCTCGCCGGCGGGCACCTGACGGGGGTCGACCACGAAGACCAGGTCCTGGACGCGCTCCTGGCCGGCCGGTCCGAGCATGCGAACGCGCACGGGCGTCGTGCCGTAGCCGAGATCCGCCTCGATCCGGTCCTCCGGGCTCCCGTCCGTGAGACCGACCAGGTGTCCGCCCTGGTACACTTCCGCCTCCCAGCCCGTGGGCACGACCGGCGCGACCACGGTGCGGTCGAAGTAGCGCGCGGGCGTCCACGGCTCGTTCGTGAGCACGGCGCCGAGGAGCCGGTGCTCGATCGCGCCCCGCGTGGTCACGGAGCCCAGCTCGATCGTGCGCAGCCACGGGGTGCCGAAGACCGGGCGGGTGTAGCGGCCGGAGAGGTCTCCGACCGTGGCCCGTCCGCTCCGCCCGTAGCCGGCCGTTCCGGTCAGCTCGAGGGCGCCGCCCTCGAGGCTCCCGCCGAGCCCGAGCCGCGTGGAGCCGCCGAGCGGCTCGGAGCCGGCCGAGGCGCTCACGCCCCAGGACACGGCGAGGCCGCCGCTGCGCCCGGCGAACGGTACGCCGGCGTGCGGATCGGCGGCGTACGGCGAGCGCCCCCCCGTTCCGATCGACCGGCGGGCGTCCCGGAGCGCGCGGAGCCCGACGGGGAGCCGCGTCCCGTCCACGCGCACGACGAGGTCGGACCAGACGACGTCGACCCGGACGCCGAGAAGCTGCGCGAGCGCGTCGGCCGAGAGGTGGAGCCGGCCGTCCCGGACCACCCACGCGCCCGCCTCGATGCGGGCCGCCTCGCCGGCGCCCACGCGGACGGTTCCGGCCGCCGGATCGATCGCGGTCCGCCAGACCTCGCGCGGCCACGTGAGGACGAGCACCCCGGCCTCGCGCTCGACGGGAACCTCCGCCAGGGCGAGCACCTCGTCCAGCGGGATCAGGACGCGTCCCGACTCGTCCACGAGGACCAGGAGCTCCGGACGCTCGACCGCGCCGGTGACGACGAGCTCGAAGATGCCCTCGTCGTAGACCGGCGCGAGGGCGGGCGTGTCTGCGACAGCCGTTCCGCGACCGCCGGCGGAGGGGCGCGGGGCGGCGGGGGTCGCCTCCGCGGTGGGATCCGCGACGGCGCTCGTCGGATGCGGGTCGACGAGCCGCGGGGGGATCGCCGCGCTCGCTGCAGCCCGGGTGGCGACGCCGGTGGGCGTGCCGGGGGCACGGACGGGTGCGTCGTCCGTCCGCCGCGGCTCCACCGCGCTCGCCGGCCGGGTCAGGGCGACCCGCCCGGTCGTCCGGGCTTCGTGCTCCTTTCTCCCTTCGGCTCCGCCCCGCGCCTCCATCCACGACGGGCCGAGCGCGAGCAGGGCGATCCAGACCAGCAGGAGGGTCGCCCTGCGCCGCGCGCGCCGGTCGGAGGGGAGGAACGGCCGGAACATCACGGCACCGGCACGACGTGCTGCAGGGGCTCGAAGGGGAGCGGGCCGCCCTCCGGGAGGTCCTCGCGCTGCGTGTCCATCGTGTAGCGGACCTGGAGGGGCCCGACGACGTCCGCCGGCACCTCGAGCTCCATCCGGCGGCGCATCTCGCGGTACACCGCGAGCACGTCCTCGCCGCTCGCGACGACCCGGCCGCGCGCGTCCACGACCTCGACGAGCAGGCGGCCGAGGAAGGCGGCGTTACCCGTGCGGGCGAGGTCGATCGTGGCCACCCCGTGCGCCCCGTCCTTCCGGGCTCCCGCGCCCCTCACCTCGAGGCCGGTACGCACGGCGCCGTGGCGGTAGTTGACCGCGGCCACGACGACGGTCTCCACGCTCACCTGGACGCCCACGTCGCCGCGGCGCTGCTCGATCGGAGCCTGTCCGCCGCGGGCATGGATCAGCGCGCGCGCCCAGTACTCCCCGTCCTCGAGCCCCGCCGGGGGCTGGATCATCACGCGCACGATCTGCCGCTCGCCCGGACCCAGCACGAGGCGCCGCGGGAAGGCGCGGAGCCACGGCACCGCGCTCGGCTCACCCGGAGCGGCCTCCTCGACGAGATCCAGGAGGACGTTGCCGTCGGCATCCGAGGTGGGATATCCGAAGGCGAAGCCGATCTCGATCTCCTCGGGGAGCTGCCCGGGGTTGAAGAGGGTGAGCGTGCCGGTCCGTGCCCGGTCGTTCAGGTAGACCGCCATGGGCGAGACGGCCGCCGCGCGGGCGTGCACCGCTCCGAAGACCGCGGAAGCCGTCGCGAGGAGCGCGAGCGCCGCCGCGGCACGCACCCGGCGGCCCGGGAGGTTTCGGAAGATCGTCGTCATGGCGGGTGTCTCCGGCGTGGGAAGGGTCGGGGCGGACGGGTTCCCGGGGCCTGGTGCGAGCGCCCCGGGAGCCGTCGGCATGCCCCGGGACATGGTCAGTAGACCGCCGTCACCTGGAAGACGAGGGTGCCGGTGTAGATCCCCGGCGCGCGGTCCTGCGTGTCCGCCGCCAGGATGCCGCCACCGACCTCGAGGTAGCTGGTCCGCGTGGACCCGTCCCCGTTGGCCGCGTGGTTCGGAAGGGCGTCACACGCGCTCACCGAGCCCGAGACCGTGCCGCCCGGCGTGTCGGCGAAGCCGCAGGTGAAGCTGACCGGCAGGTCCGCGAAGCCCGCGAGGCTGAGCCCCGTCGGAAGCGTCGCCGAGATCGCGATGGCGGAGTTGTGCTGGATGCGCAGCCGCCCGAACGCCTGACCGGCGCCCGGCGCGGTGCCGGGGGTCAGCGTCGTGCCGGCCGCCGGCAGGATGTTGCCGAAGGCCAGGTCCTGCTCGTGCGTCACGTCGAGGAAGGCCTCGATCACCGCGGACGCCTCCACCGACGCGGAAGCGGACTGCGCCTGGGCACGCTCGGCGCCGGCGAACGTGCCGACCGCGAACAGGCCCCACAGGACGATGCTCTTGCCGTGCTTCTTCATCTTCTGCTCCCATTCTCGAGTGTCGCCGGGCGGCGATCGACGTCGCCCGTTGCGGGACGGGGAAGGAGCAGGAGGTGGGCCAGCCTGGGGCGCTGACGCAAGTGACTGCAACTACGACAGTTGCGTGGCTATCGCGCGAATGGAGAGGGCGGAGTGTTCCCGCATGGGAACACGCGTGTGTTACGATTCGGGAACACGCGATGCCGGTACGGGAACGAGGCGGCCGGGTGCGCCTCGCTCAGACCGCGGGCAGCCACACCCCCGCAAGGACGAACCCGTCCACCAGCCGCCAGGCACCCACGAGTTCCTCCAGGCCGACGACCCTCCGTGTGGCGGACGAGGAAGGACAGGCCCGGAACGTCCCACTCTCCGCTCCGAAGCGGAGCGTGACATCGAGGAAGTCGAGCCAGGCGCCCGTCGCGGGGTGGATCGCCTTGTGGACGGCTTCCTTCACCGCGAAGCGGACGAGCGAAGGCGGCCCTTCCCGCTCCGCGAGCTCCTCGGGGGTGAGCACGAGCCGCTCGATCTCCTCCGACAGGGGCGCGACGGGCTCGATGTCGATGCCGAGCCCTCGCACGAGCCCGGGGGGAGCGGCCGCCGCGGCCGCGATCCCGCCCGCGTGGGTGATGGATCCGACGTACCCGTCCGGCCATCGCGGCGCCCGCTCGGGCCCGACGGGAATCGGAAGGCGGCCCGACAGGCCGAGGCGGCGGAGGGCCTCCCGTGCGCAGGCGCGACCCGCCGCGAACTCGGCACGCCGCGACGGCACGGCCCGCGCCACGGCACCTTCCTCCTCGGGCTCGAGGGCGGGCGGATCCCCGCCGACCTCCCGCGCCACGGCGATCGCCCCCGGAGGCAACGACGCCCCCAGCACCGCCTCGATTCGGGCGGCACCGGGGGCGTCGAGGGCTCGAGCGCGCGTCACCGCGAGGCGCGCCGCGCCGGACTCAGCCGCCGTGGCGGCGGAGCATCTGCCGCTGCATCTCCTCGCTGGCGAAGATCGCGACCTCGACGCGGCGGTTGAGCTGCCGCCCGGCCTCGCTCTCGTTCTCGGCGATCGGCTCGCTCTCCCCGCGCCCGACCGCGCGCACGCGGCCCGGCTCGAGCCCCGCACCGACCAGGAAGGCCCGGGCCGACGATGCGCGACGCTCCGACAGACCCTGGTTGTACTGGTCCGAGCCCGTGGAGTCGGTGTGGCCCACGACGAGAACCTCCGTGCCCTCGTACTCCTCGAGCGAGGCGACCAGGTCGCGCAGGTTCTGCTGCGCCGCCGGCCGGAGATCGGAGGAATCGATGTCGAAGAGGATCCCGGAGTCGAAGGTCACGGTGATCCCCTCGCCCACGCGCTCGACCCGCGCGTTCGGCAGCTTGTCCTGGAGATCCTCGGCCTGCGAGTCCATGACCGCGCCGATCGCGGCACCGGCCGCGCCGCCGACGGCGGCTCCGATGATCGCGCCACGCGCGGTCCCGCTCGCCAGCCCGCCCATGACGGCGCCGGCCGCGGCGCCACCGAGCGCGCCGGTGCGCAGGTTCGAGGAGCAGCCCTGGAGGGTCATCGCGCCGACGAGCGCGGCGACGATCAGCGTGCGACGGCCCAGCACCGTTGTGTTCATCGTATCGGGGACTCCATCGAGAGGATCACCAACGAGGATCTGACGAGGATCTTCTGACGAGGATCTATGGAAGGCTCAAAGCTACTTCAGAACGCGGCCCGCGCCACGGGCGGCGATCGGCCGCCGGGACGAACCGCTCAGTACTGCGCCCAGTTGTCGAACCAGGTGTTCTCGAGGATCCGGAGGCTGGCCTGGCCCTGCATCGCGTCCCTGACGTTGCAGGAATCGTAGACGAACGTCTTGTTGCCGTTTCCGACGTCGTTCTCGGGCGGCGTCTCTCCGATCTTCACGTTGAGGCCGGTGATAGTGGCGCCTCGCACCTTGTTGTTCCCGTTCGACGTCAGGGTTCCGCCCACCAGGACGATTCCGTCCCAGCTCCGGCTGCCCGAGATCGTGAGATTCCCCCGCACGATCAGGGTCCCGCGGCCGGTGTTCGGGAGGGAGTAGTTGGTGCCCGGATTGTCCACGTAGATCACCGGCCAGGAGCTGAAGTCGCTCGGCCAGGAATCGCCGGGAATCGTGTAGTCGGGCTCGAGCGCGGTCCCCGACACGATGCCCAGCCAGTCGATGTGGACCTCGGCGGCCGCGTCGTCGGGCGTGCTGCCCATCGTCTTGATCGGAGGACTCCCGCTCACCGGGCCGGTGTGTCCGCTGTAGCCCGGCGACGACGGGACGGCGACACCCGCGACCGGCGGGGCCTCGCCGCAGTTGTCCACGCCGCTCAGCGATCCGGAGTTCCCGTTCTTCCGGAGTCCGGTCAGGCTCGTCCAGCCGGCGTGGACCTCCATCGTCCCCTCGACCCACTCCGCCAGGCGGGTGACCATGCGGGTCGCGTCGGGCGCCCCGGCAATGCCGGCCTGCGCGTGCACGCCGCGAGCGCGCAGGACGAAGACGGGCCGCTCGTTGCCGACCGGCGCGCGCACGCGCCGCATCATCACGTCCGCGTAGCCCTCCGCGAAGGTCACGCGGGTCGAGTCCTGCACGGATCCGCTGAACTCGAAGCCGAGGTCGTCGAGCTGGGCCAGCGCGGATTCGGCCAGGTGGAGCGCCCGCTCGCCGGCCGCGACGTCGTCGATCACCCTCCGCTCCGTGGAGGACTGGCTCAGGCTCGTCAGGACCGCTCCCGTGGTGACCAGCAGAACGAAGAGCGCCATCGGCAGTGCGAAGCCGGCTCTGGTGTCTCGTGGCATCCTGGCTCCGATCGTGTGGCTACGGTGTGCGATTCTTGAAGAAGACCGTCGCGGACAGCGGTGCGGTCGCGACCGAGCCGTCCCGGACCCGCGGCCGGTCCCCGAGGCCCTCCAGCACGAGCTCGATTCCGGTGAGATCGCCCAGGTCCACCGGCGGTGCGTCCTCGGGCACGGCGCTCGTCCCGACGTAGAACCGGAAGCGCGTGGCGGCGCTGTCGAACGGCTCGACGAGCGTCTCGCTCGCACCCGTCTCGACCTTCGTGCGCACCAGCGACAGGCCCGCGCCCGTGGGGGCGAAGGCGTAGCGCACCCGCTGATAGAGGAAGACCGGGGATCCCGCGGGGATCCCGCCGCTCCCGGCCGGCGCCTCGACGACGCTGCCACCGGGCAGGGTCGTGATCGAGGCGCTCGAGCACGTGCTCGCAGCGCCGGCGGCGAGTCCGGTCGCCGGGACGTAGGTGTAGCTGCCGGCCTGGTCTCTCCACGCGAACCCCGACATCGCCGCGTTGGCGAAGTTCGCGGAGTCCGCGGGGAACAGGCTGATGACGGTCGAGCCGCCACCGCTGCCCGTGCTGGCGCAGACCAGCCCGAGCGCGAAGGGGATCCGGATCGTGATGGAGTCCGCGGCCGCCTGCTCCACGCCGCCCGCGCTCTCGATACGCCGGATGTCCACGGCGAGCGCCTGCGCGGCGCTCCGGGCCGCACCACGGGCGACCCTCTGGGAGTTCTGCTCGCCCGTGAGCTGGGACTGGCTGACGAACGTGGTCACGAGCGCGCCCAGGATGATCGTCGTGACCATCAACCCGACGAGCATCTCGACGAGCGTCATGCCACGGCGCGACCCGCTCACGGGCCGCCTCCCGTGTTGAACGGGTTCCCCTGTCCGCCGGCCCGACGGGTCATCACGATCGAGTCCGGGCCGACCAGCGGGTTCTCCGACGTGACGGTCACGGTCACGCGGGTCTGACCGCCACCCATCGGCTGGACCCCGATGCAGAGACCATGGGAGAACCTGGCCTGCGGCGGGAGGGTCTTGCACCCGCTCTGCGCGGCGAGCGCCTGGATCGGCAGGGAGGACAGGCGGTCCGCTTCGCTCTGCAGGATCGTATTTCGTTCCACCGTCCCGCTCTCGGCGACCTGCCGCGTGGCGGCCGTGAACATGACGGGCGCCAAAGCGAGGAGCGTGACGCTGATCAGGACCATCGCGACCAGCGCCTCGACGAGGGTGAACCCCGCGGACCGCGCGCTCGTGCCCGGGCTCACAGGTCCACGATCCGGATGAAGCCGGCGCTCGTCATATCGACACGCCGGGCGTGCTCGCCGGCCGCGATGGTGACGGAGATGGCGCCGGAAGCGCTGCGGTTCGGGTAGACCTCCGCCGGTACGCCGGTGAAGACCGCGGAGACCACGGGATGCTCGGTGCCCGGCCCGAGGCGTCGTCGGTGCAGCACCGAACCCGTGGCGCGGTCGACCAGGCGGTACTCCATCGAGGCCGCATCGAAGGCGATGCGCACCGGCTTGCCCTGCCGGGCCGCGGCGGTGAGCGCGCTCTCGAGATCGCCCGCCACCACCCGGGCGGCATTCTCCACGCGGGCGGACGCCACCCAGTCCATGAGGCGCGGGAGGCCTATCGTGGCCACCACCGACAGCAGCGCCAGGACCAGGAGGAGCTCCAGGAACGTGAAGCCCGCAGCATGCCGGCGGGCCGCCCACGACGGGGGCCCGGGCTGCCGACCGGTCGGTGGCTGGAAGCGCGGCATGAGGTGGAGGTGGTGGGGGGGATTCGGCGCGAGGGTGCGTGCAAGGCGCGTACCCGCGCGGGCATGGAGGCACAACCGCCAGTCCGACATGGACCTAGCAGACTCCACGCCCCATTTCGCGCAGTACATGCGCATTGCATAACGCCAAGGGTACCGTAAGTTGCTGGATCGGCCCTGGAAGCGCGTCGTGCGCTTTCGGCCCGGCGTCGACCAGGCTACCGCCCGCCAGCCTCCGCGCTCGAACGCTCGTCCCTGCTTCCACACGTCCCGCGGCCCGGAGGGCCTTTTCCATGCGTCGTGACAAGGTCGCCATCCTCGGCGGCGGTAACCTCGGCACCGTGCTCGCCCGCGGCTGGGTGCGTGCCGGTCGCTTCGAGCCGGAAGACCTGATTCTCACCCGCCGACACCCCGAGAGGCTCGAGGGGCTCCGGAACGACGGGTACGCGGTCACATCCTCCAACGTCGAGGCCGCGAGCGCGGCGGAGCTGATCGTCCTCGCCGTGCAGCCTCAGCAGCTACCGGAGCTGCTCGCGGAGATCGGACCGCACCTGGACCCCGAGCGCCACCGGCTGATCTCCGTGGTGTCGGGCGCTTCGATCGCGCAGATCCGGGAAGCGTGCGGCCGGCCGGTGCCGGTGGTCCGCGCGATGCCCAATACCGCCGTCCTGATCGGCGAGTCGATGACCTGCCTCGCCGCCGAAGAGGGCGCCGGCGACGGGGCGCTCGAGGAGGCGCGCGCGCTCTTCGACCTGGTCGGTCGCACGCTGGTGATCCCGGAGGAGATGATCGTGCCCGCGACCGCGCTGTGCGCGTGCGGGATCGCGTTCTTCCTGCGGTGCGTGCGGGCGGCCGGGCAGGGCGGGATCGAGATCGGCTTCCACCCCGAGGACGCCGCGCTCCTCGCCGCGCAGACGGCGAAGGGCGCCGCCGCGCTGGCGCTACGGGGCGGGACGCACCCGGAGCGGGAGATCGACCGGGTGACGACGCCGCGCGGGTGCACGATCACCGGGCTCAACGAGATGGAGCACGCGGGCCTGTCCTCCGCGATGATCCGCGGGATCGTCGTGTCCGCGAAGGCGGCGTCGCGGCTCTACGAAGGGTAGGAGGGGCCTGCTGGTCGCGGTCGGGCGCCGCGCCCGACGGGCCATCGGCGCGAAGTGGACCGGCGCCGGTCAGGCTTCGCGCGACCCTCCAGGTGCCAGATCGCGCCCCGGGACACGTGCCCCGAGCTCGTGGGGCGCGAAATGGCTGCTATACGACCATTTCGTCGCACGTGACTCGGCGGCTCGTCCACGCGGGGCGCAAAGAGCACGTATAGCTACCAGATCGCGCCCCGTGTGGAGCCAGGACCCATCGTGGGGCGCGATCTGGTCGCTCCGGCCCGGTCCGACGGGGCCCTCCCCCGCCGCGGGCGCGCCGCTCGCCCTGTTCCGGCCCCGCCCTCAGGCCGTCCCGAAGCTCCCGTACCCCCGCGCCTCGCGCTCCCCGGATCCGCTCGGCAGCTCCGCCTCGACGGACTCCGGGTCGACCATCGGCTGCCACACCTGGATCGCCGGGAAGACGCTCAGGAACCAGCGCACCGACCCGATGTAGAGCCCGAGGAACATGAGCCCGATGAGGGGATGCCAGATCGGGAAGATCGAATCGCCTGCCCGGTGGAGCGACGGCGCGACCATCCCGTAGCGCTCGAGCCAGAGCCCGATCAGGATCACGAGCGAGAAGAACCCGAGCAGCCGGGGATTCAGCTTCGACGGCCGGCCGATCAGCCCCGCGAACGGGACCACGAAGCAGAGCACGATCACGAGGACGGAGAACCCGCCCCAAACCTCGTCCGACCGCCGGATGATCCAGGCCTGCTCCCACGGCAGCTTGCCGTACCAGATCACCAGGTACTGGGCGAAGAACAGGTAGGTCCAGAACACGGTGAACGCGAAGGCCAGCTTGCCGATGTCGTGCCGCTGCTGGATGCCGATGTGCTTCGCGAAATCCGGGTGCGTGGTGCGGAGATAGACGCTCCACAGCGCCGTCGCCGCGATCCCGCCCCAGAACGCGCCCATGAAGAACCAGGCGCCGAACATCGTGCTGAACCAGTGCGGCTCGAGCGACATCGCCCAGTCGAAGCTCACGATCGACATGACGATGGCGTAGATCAGCACGATCGCCGGCGCGAGCGTCGTCATGCGCTGGTAGCTCGCGACCTCCTCCTGCTCCTGGCCGGCCCAGCCGCCCGAGAGGCGCTCCCGCCAGCGGGCGCGGCGCGTGTCGCCCTCCTCGTGGCCGCGCGCGAGCGCGACATCGGGGCGCACGGCCAGGTACACGAAGTAGAGCGAGAGCCCGAACAGGAGGAGTAGCCCGATCACGTTCCTCGAGATGAGGAACGGCAGGTTCAGGTACGCCGCCTTGTTCTGGACGATGGGGTCCGTCTCCACCATCTCGACCCAGGGGAAGTAGTCCCCTCCGAGCCCGAGCATGGGGAGCATCAGCACGAACGAGATCGGCAGGAACGCCGCGAACGCCTGGCTGACCCGCCGCATCGACCAGTTCCACTTCGACTTCACGATCCAGGTCGCGGCGGCGAACACCACGCCGCCCATCGCGATGCTCGTGAAGAACAGCCAGTTCGAGACGTAGCTGATCCAGGCCTGGTGGGGATTTCGACCGAGCGCGACGACGAACGCGACGAGGCCGACCACGAACATCCCCGCGGCCAGGCGCGACGCTCCGCTCGACTTCGGGAGGTACCGGACCGGGACCTCGGAAGGGACGTGGATGTGCGCCATCAGTTGCCGGCCTGTTCCTGGAGCTGTCTCACGTAGTTCACGACCTTCCAGCGGTCGAAGTGGCTGATGCGGCTCCCGTACTCGGGCATGAGCCCGCGTCCCACGCGGATCATCGCGTAGATGTACTGGTCGCTGTATCCGGCCACCTGCGGCCCGGAGAGGTTGTACGCGGGCAGGATGGGGTGCTGCGCCGCGATGTTGGCGTTGGCCCCGACGCCGTCGGGCCCGTGGCAGACGATGCAGTACCGCTCGTAGAGCTGACGGCCCCGCGCGAGCGCGTCCGTGTCCGCCGGATCGATCGGGTTCGTCATCGCCGCGATGACCGGCCCGCCGATCCCCGGCAAGCCCAGGTCCAGCTGCGTGAACGGCGGAACGTCGACCCCTTCGGGCTGCCCGACGTTCACGGTGTTCGGGTCGGCCGGGTAGTTGCCCGCCGCGAAGGCGACCGAGCGCTCCGGCGCGGGCCTCGGGTTCTCGTACGGGTCGAACGAGCGCTGGTCACGCATGCTGCGGCCGAAGACCGTCACCATGACGTCGTCGAGCGGCTTGCACCCCGTCGCCGCGAGCAGCGCGAGCGCGGCCACGGCCGGCCGGAGCAGCCGGCGGCGCGCGACCCGTCCGCCCCGGACCGTCCGGGCGCTCCGTGCGCGCTCAGACATGGGCCGTCGCTCCTTCGCGCAGCTCGATGGGCTCCTGCTCCTGCATGATCCTGCGTGCCTCCGCGATGCGGTCGCCCGACGCCTCGACGTAGACGCCGTAGCGCCCCGCCGTGAACTCGGGATCGTAGACGACCGCGGGCTTGAAGTTCGGGATCCGGCTCAGCACGAAGAGGCCGATGATCGTGGCGAGCGCCCCGAAGAGCACCGTCAGCTCGAACGCGATCACGACGTAGGCCGGAATCGACACGATCGGCTTGCCGCCCACGACGAGCGGCCAGTCCATGGAGGTCCACGTGGTGAACGCGAACCCGGTGGCGGTGCCGGTGAGGCCGCCCACCAGCGTCCACACGCGCACGGGGCTCTGGCCGTAGCCGAGCGCGTGCTCGATGTGGTGGTCCGGATAGGGCGTGAACGCCTTCACCTCGAAACCCGCCTTCCGCAGCCGCTCGATCGCCTCGACCGTGCTGTCGAGGTACTCGTACGACGCGAGGATCCCCCCGCCGCTCGGACTCATCAGTGCGCCTCCCCGACGTGCCGCTTCCGCATGGGCGCGGGTAGGACCTCCTTGAGCTCCTGGATCGCCACGGGTGGCAGGATCCGGGTGAACAGGAGGAACCAGAACCCGAACCAGAAGAAGCTGCCGATCATGATGAGCATCCCCGTCAACGACGGACGGTAGAGCCCCCACGCGAACGGCTCGAACTCGTGGCTGAGCGAGACCACCACGATCACGTACCGCTCGAACCACATCCCGATGTTGATGAAGATCGAGATCACGAACAGCGCCGGGATCGAGTGCCGGATCCGCTTGAACCACAGCATGATCGGCACGATCCCGTTACAGGTGAGCATCGTCCAGGTCGCCCACCAGTACGGGCCGAACACGCGGTTCCAGAAGGCCGTCCGCTCGATCTCCTCACCGCTGTACCACGCCATGAAGAACTCGGTGAGGTAGGCGTAGAGCACGATCAGCGACGTGAGCAGGCAGAGCTTCGCCATCGCGTCGAAGTGCTTCGTGGTGAGGTACGCCTCGAGCTTGAAGATCTTCCGGAGCGGCACCGTCAGCGTGATCACCATGGCCACGCCGCTGAAGATCGCGCCCGCCACGAAGTAGGGGGCGAAGATCGTCGCGTGCCAGCCGGGCACGATGCCCATGGCGAAGTCCCAGGACACGACCGAGTGCACGGAGAGCACGAGCGGCGTGGCGAGGGCGGCCAGGAAGATGTAGGCCTTCCCGAAGTGGTGCCACTGGCGGTCGGTGCCCTGCCAGCCGAGGGAGAGCACCGTGTAGAACTTCTTCCGCAGGCCGGTCGAGCGGTCGCGCGCGGCCGCGATGTCCGGGATGCATCCGAGGAAGAAGAAGGTCGCCGAGACCGTGAAGTACGTCGTGACCGCGAACACGTCCCAGACCAGCGGGGACTTGAAGTTCGGCCACAGGAACCGCGAGTTCGGGTACGGGATGAGCCAGTAGGCGTGCCACACCCGGCCCACGTGGATGAGCGGGAAGAGGCCCGCGGTCATGACCGCGAAGACCGTCATCGCCTCCGACGCCCGGTAGATCGACTGCCGCCAGGGCGCGCGGAAGAGGAAGAGGATCGCCGAGATCAGCGTCCCCGAGTGAGCGATACCGACCCAGAAGACGAAGGTCGTGATGTAGACGCCCCACCCGACCGGTGCGTTCAGCCCCGAGATCCCGATCCCCCGCACGATCTGCGTGAACCAGGCCCCGAAGAAGAGCCCCACCCCCGCGATGCACATCGCGAAGAGCGCCCACCACCCCTTCCCGGGGCGGGAGAGCATCTTGAGGATGTCGCGGTTGACGTCGTCGAGCCGATCGACGTCCGGATGCGTGAGCGCGCCGCGCTCGACCGTCGGAGTGGCCATTACTCGTGCCCTCCGGAAACCTCGTGGAACGTGACCTTCTGCAGGTAGTTCACGGCAGGCTGCGTGTTGATGAGCTCGTCGAGCACCCGGTAGGTGCGCTCGCTCGCCACGATCTGCGAGACGCGCGAGGCCGGATCGCGAAGGTCGCCGAAGACGATCGCCTCGGCCGGGCACGACTGCTGGCAGGCGGGCACGACCTCGCCGTCCCGCACCGGCCGGTCTCCCTCGAGGGCCGCCCGGTTCTGGGCCTCACGGATGCGCTGCATGCAGAAGCTGCACTTCTCCATGACGCCGTTCCCGCGCACCGTCACGTCCGGGTTCCACTGCCAGTTCATGGGCTCCGGGACGTTCTCGTCGGTATAACGATACCAGTTGAACACCCGGACCTTGTAGGGGCAGTTGTTCGCGCAGTACCGCGTGCCCACGCAGCGGTTGTAGACCTGCGCGTTCACGCCCTCCGGCGTGTGGTAGGTGGCGAACACCGGGCACACCGGCTCGCACGGAGCGTTGCCGCAGTGCTGGCAGAGCATCGGGAGGAAGCGCACGTCGAGGTGGCTCGCCTTCGTGGCGTCCACGTGCTCGTAGTAGCGCTCGAGCCGGATCCACTGCATGTCCCGGCCCATCATGACCTGGTCCTCGCCAGTCCAGGGCACGTTGTTCTCGGCCTGGCAGGACGTGACGCAGGCGCTGCACCCCGTGCACTTCTCGAGGTCGATCGCCATGCCCCAGCGCGGACCCTCGTGCGCGTTGGCGTACTGGCCGTGCTGCGCGCCCGGGAGCGGGAAGGCCTGCGCCGCGCCCTCCTCGGCGGGCACCGGCACGAAGCCGCCCACGCCCTGCAGCTCGCGGAGCGGCTCGTGATGCGCGCCCTCCTCCGCGTGCTCGTCCGCCGGATGTCCGAGCGCGGAGAGCGCGACGGCCGGCGCGATGGGCCGGTCGAACTGCTCGTCGGATCCCGCGATGGTCGCGAGGCGCCGCCATCTCCCGGTGGGCGTGACGTTCACGCGCGTCGACAGCAGCGGGAACGCGCCGGACGGCTGCTCGGCCGCGGCCGGCAGGAGCGCCACCGCGTTCACGCCGTTGTCGGTCGCCCAGCGGCCCATGTTCGTGTGGCCGTTGCCGAGCGCGAGCGCGACGGTGTCCTCGCGGATCCCGGGGTACAGCCAGACCGGAACCTCGACGCTCCCGTGCGGCGACTCCACCGCGACGATGTCGCCGTCGCGGAGCCCGCGCGCCTCGGCCGCCGTCGGATGGATCTCGAGCCACGAGTGCCAGGTGATCTTCGAGACCGGGTCCGGCAGCTCCTGCATCCAGGGCGAGTTCGCGAACTCGCCGCCGCCGAGCCGCGGCGAGGGATACACGAAGAGCACGAGGTCGCCCTCGCCGTCGAACGCGGGCGGGTCGAACGCGAGCGCCTGGTCGGGCGCCCGGAGCGCCGGCGCCGGAGCGGCCGCCTGCCCCGTCTCGACGACACCGGTGCGCAGCCATCCCCTCCACGCCGTCTCGAAGTCGGCGCCGGCCGCGAACGGCTGGTAGCGCGCCCGGAGGTACTCGTAGAAGGTCGCGGCACCGGGCTGCTGGCCGAGGTGCGCCCGCACCGCGAGCAGCACGTCGCCCGACTGCTTCGAGTCGAAGTTCGTGACGTGCTGCATGACCGGCTGCTGCAGCGCGCGGATCCCGGGGCGCGACTCCGTGTCGCCCCACGACTCGAGGAAGTGCCGGTCCGGCAGGATGAGGTCGGCCATCTCGGCCGTCTCGTCCATCGCCGAGGCGAAGCTCACCTTGAACGGCACCTGCGAGAACGCCTCGCTGAAGCCGGCCGAGGCCGGGAGCGAGTAGGCGGGGTTCGTGCCGTGCACGATCGCGATCCCGACCTGGCCCGCGGCCATGCGGCCGATCGCCTGCTCCAGGTCGCCGTAGCGCCCCTCGGCGCCGGACGGCCCGTCTCCATAATGGACGGTCCGGCCGACGTTGCCCGCGACCTGGTTCAGCACGAGGACGGCGAGGTTGGCCGCCGTCGCGTTCCGGTGATGGCCGGCGTGGCCCGGTCCGAGCGCCAGGCTCGGCCCCTCCTCGACGAAGCGCGCCGCGAGCGAGCGGATCGTCGCGGCGTCCACACCGGTGACCTCCGCGGCCGTCTCGGGCGTGTAGGCGCCGAGCAGGTTGTTGTAGGGGCCCGCCGATCCGCCGCCCTCCGCGATGACCGCCGCCATCCCGAGCGCGAGCGCCGCCTCGGTGCCGGGCCGGATGGGGATCCACTCGTCCGCGTTGAGCCCCGTGACCGAGAGGCGCGGCCCCACGAAGACGAAGCGACCCTTCGCGCCCGCCTCGTCCACCGCGCTCATCTGCGCGAAGTCCTTGTGGTCCGAGACGGTCTCCAGGATGTCGGAGCCGAAGGAGACCAGGAGCCGCGCGGCCTGGATGTCGTGGCGGGGCAGCCGGGCCGTCCCGTACGCGATCCGCACCGCCTCGCGGAGCGGGGCGTCCGACACCGCGTCGTAGCGGACCCGGGCGCCGCCCACCGAGGCGACGAACTCGTCGATGAGCTCGTCCATGGTGGGACCGACGTGCCCGCCGATGAAGAGCACCTGCTGGCCCGCGAGGCCGCGGATGCGCGCCGCGAGGAGCCGCTCGGCCTCGTCCCAGGTGCCCTGCCGCAGGCGCGTGCCCTCGCGGATCATCGGGCCCGCGAAGCGGTCCGGGTTGTAGAGGTGCTGGAGCGTCGCGTGCCCCTTCGCGCAGACGCCGCCGCGCGAGACCGGGTGATCGGGGTTGCCCTCGATCTTCACCGCCCGCCCCTCGCGGGTGCGGACCCAGATCCCGCACCCCTCGGTGCAGCCGCCGCAGGCGCTCGTGTACCAGGTGGCGACGCCGGGAGTGATCTCCTCCGGCGCCACGACGTAGGGAAGGAGGCGCTCGACCTCGCCCGGCCCGCACCCCGAGAGGGTCGCGCCGGCGCTCGAGACCCCGAGCACCTTGAGGAAGTCGCGCCGCTTGATGCCGTCGGTCATGATGTCAGCCCGATCTAGTAGTGGCACACGGCGCAGTCCGTGGATGCCCCCAGCTCGCGGTGGCAGCTCACGCACCAACCCATGTTGTCGCCTCCCCAGACCGGATCCCTCTCGGTCAGCACGCCCGTCTCCTGCACCTCGCCGTGACACTGCTGGCACTCGAGGCCGGCATTGATGTGGCGCATGTGCGGGAAATGCGCGTGGTCGGAGATCTTGTAGATACGCACCCAGGGAATCGGCTGTCCGCCCTCGAAGTATCCCTGGATCTTGGCCACCTCTTCCGGCGCGTTCGTGCCGGGGATCACCTGGTGGCACCCCCAGCAGGTCGACACGGGCGGAATCCCCGCGTCCACGGAGCGCTCGGCGGAGAAGTGGCAGAACTGGCAGTCCATGTTCGCCTGACCCGGCTCGGACCCCGCGTGCACGTTGTGCGGGAAGGCGATGGGCTGGACGGAAGCATCGGCCTCCGCCGCGTGCTCTCCGGCCCCACCCTGCACGAACGCGAGGCCGCCGAGGGCGAAGACGCCGGCGAGGCCGCCGATCAGCCAATGCGTTTTCATTCGAAGGCTTGGTCCTGAACGAATCGGGGGCGCCCGGAGGCGGGCGCGAGGGGGGTGAGCCGTCCGTCCGTACGCGCTTGTGACGAATGGAACATGCCCCGAAAAACGGGATCAACCTACCGGAAGTCGCGGGGCGGGGTCAAGCGCCGGGGACCGCCCCGCGGACCGTTGCGGCAGAACCTTTTTCGGTAGGCGGGTGTTATACTTCGGCTCCGCTCCCGTGGCCGGGACGAGGCGTCCCCGCGCGGCGCGCCAAAGCTCACCCCACGTGCCCCCACGTGCCCGGATGCCGGAATCCGCCGCGACCGCACGCATCACCGCCGCCCGCCCCTCGCTCGAGCTCCTGGACCGCCTCGTCCGCGAGGTCGAGACGGTCTTCCACGGCAAGCACGAGGTGGTGCGCCTCGCCCTCGCGGCGGTCCTCGCGCGTGGCCACGTGCTCTTCGAGGACGTCCCCGGCGTCGGCAAGACGACCCTCGCGCACGCGCTGGCGCGCACGCTCGGCATCTCCTTCCGGCGGATCCAGTTCACCTCCGACCTGCTCCCCTCGGACGTGCTGGGCGTGTCGATCTACGACCCGAAGACGGGCGCCTTCGAGATCCGCCCCGGGCCGATCTTCACGCACGTCGTGCTCGCGGACGAGATCAACCGCGCTCCGCCGCGGACGCAGAGCGGCCTTCTCGAGGCGATGCAGGAGGGGCACGTCACGATCGACGACCGCACGCTCGAGCTCCCGAGGCCGTTCCTGGTGATGGCCACCCAGAACCCGCTCGAGCACCACGGGACCTATCCGCTCCCGGAGAGCCAGCTCGACCGCTTCCTCATGCGGATCACCATCGGATACCCGGACGGCGAGGCCGAGCGGAGGATCCTCCAGGAGTCCGCGGTCACGGAGCCGGTCGTGGACCGGCTCGAGGCGGTGCTCACGCCCGATGAGGTCCTCCTGCTCCAGGAGCGGGTGGACGAGGTGGAGGTCGATCCCGCGATCCTCGACGACCTCATGGCGATCGTGCAGCGCACCCGCACCTCCTCCCGCCTGCGCATGGGCGTGAGCCCGCGGGGCGCGATCGCCCTGCACCGGGCGGCGCGCGCCTACGCGCTCACGCAGGGGCGCACCTACCTCGTGCCGGCCGACGTGCGAGACCTGGTGATCCCGTGCTTCGCCCACCGCGTGGTGCCGGCGAGCGGGAACGGGACGCCGGACGGCCACGAGGAGGCCTCGCGCGTGCTCGAGCAGATCCTGGACGAGGTCGAGGTCCCGGTGTGAGGCGCGCGCACGCTGCGGTGATGGCGCTCTGGCGGCGCGTGCGCGCGTGGCGGCGGATCCACTTCACCGCGGGCGGCGTCGCCTTCACCGTGGGCACCTTCGCGGTCGGCTTCGCCGCGTTGAACACGGGCAACAACCTGCTCTACCTCCTCCTCGGGGCCATGCTCGGCTTCATCGCCGTGAGCGGCTGGCTCTCCGAGCAGGCCATCCGCGGGCTCGAGGTCGAGCGCCGCCTCCCGCGCGCGGTCACGGTCGGGCGCGACTTCACCCTCTCCTATCACGTGTGGAACCGGAAGCGTCGCCTTCCGAGCCTCGCGGTGGAGATCCGGGAGCAGGGTCTGCCGGAGCCCGCCTTCCTGGCCCACGTCCCTCCGGGCGCGCAGGCCACCGCGCGGAGCGTGAACGGCTTCGTGCGGCGGGGTGTCTACCCCCTCGGGACGGTGACGCTGTCCACCGGATTCCCCTTCGGGCTCTTCCGCAAGGAGCGGGACCTCGAGCTTCCCGCCGAGCTCGTGGTGTGGCCCCGGCACGACCGGCCCGTGTCCGAGCCCGCGCAGGGCTTCGGGGCCGCGCCGCGGGGCGCGCTCGCCGCGCGCGGACAGGCGGGCGCCCGAGGGGAGTACCGGAGCCTCCGGGGCTACCGCGCGGGCGACGACCCGCGCGACATCCACTGGAGATCCACGGCCCGGCTCGGCTCGCCGGTCGTGCGCGAGTACGACCGCCGCGCGTCGGAGACCCGCTGGATCTGCCTCGACACCCGCGGCGAGGAGGGCGACGCCGCGGAAGCGGCCGTGGAGACGGCGGCTTCGCTCTTCGCCCGCTGCGTCGGCGCGCGCCGGCCGTGCGGCCTCTCGACCCCGCTCGGCGAGGTGCGGCCCGACGAGGGGGCCGGCGCGCTCGAGCGGGCGCTCGACCTGCTCGCGCGCATCGAGTTCGAGCCGGACGCCCCTCCACCCGACCCCTCGGTGGGACGCGCGGCGAGCGTGCTCGTGTCGCTCCGGCCCGAGCCCGGCTTCGCGGACACGATCGTGGTGGAGGCGCCGTGAACCTCCGCCTCCTGCACCGGCGGCTCGCCGTGCTCATGGGCCTCGCCGGGCTCGTCGCCTTCGCGGGCGGGGCCGGGTTCGAGCCGATCTCCTCGGCGCTCGCCTTCGGCGCGCTCACCCTCGCGCTGTTCTGGCAGCCGAGCCCGGCGCGCGCCCGACGTCTGGAGCGGCTGTGGCTGCCGGTGGCCACCGTCCTGGTGCTGCGCGCGCTCTATCACGTGTTCGTGATCCGCGGGGACGTGGTGATCCCCGTGGTGGACCTCCTGCTGCTGCTCATGGCGGCCGAGGCGCTGCGCGCGCTCGAGGCGCCGAACGATCTCCGGCTCTACGCGCTCTCGTTCGCGCTCGTCCTCGCCTCCACCGCGTACCGTCCGGGCGTCGTCTTCCTCCTCGCCTTCGTCGCCTACGTCGCGCTCTCCACGGTGGCGCTCATGGTCGGGCATCTACGCCGCTCGGCCGAGCGCCACCGCGTGCGCGAGGTGCCGCTCGGCTCTTCGCTGCTCGGCGCCACGGCCGGGCTCTCCGCCTTCGTCCTCGCGGTCGCGGTGGTCGTCTTCCTCACCTTCCCGCGGGTCTCCCAGGGATGGTCCGGCCGGGGCGACGCCGCCATCTCCTCGATCGCCGGCTTCAGCGACGAGGTCTCGCTCGGGCAGCACGGCTCGACGATCGCAGTGAACCCCGAGATCGTGCTCCGCGTGGAGTTCCCCGACGGGCCGCCCGCGTCGGTCGGGGGCCTGCACTGGCGGGGCCGCTCCTACGACCACTTCGACGGCGTGCGCTGGAGCCGCTCGCGGGCGCTCCCGCCCTCCTCCGCGCCGCGCTCGTGGTACCGGAACCGCTGGGACGGGGAGACGATCACGCAGCGCATCTTCGGGGCGGCGCTCGAGGCGCGCGTCCTCTTCGCGCTGCACCCCGCGCTCGACATCGCGGCGGAGAACGGCATGCAGCCGCTCTTCGACAACGCGGGCGACTTCCTCTACTGGGGATCCGTGGCCCCCGTCTACACGGTGCGCTCGATGGCGGCCCGGCCTCCCGCCTCGATGCTCCGCGAGGCGGACGACGGCTTCACGCCACCCGCTCGCTACTTCCTCCAGCTTCCGGACGACCTCGACCCACGCATCCGCGCGCTCGCGGACTCCCTCACGGCCGGGCTCGAGACCCGCTGGGACAAGGCGGTCGCGATCGAGCGCTGGCTCGGCACGCTCGGCTACACCCGGACGCTCCCGGGCACGGCCGCCGAGACGTCGCTCGATCATTTCCTCTTCGAGCGGCGCGAGGGGCACTGCGAGTACTTCAGCACGGCGATGGTCGTGCTGCTGCGCGCGGCCGGCATCGAGGCGCGGAACGTGAACGGGTTCCTCGGCGGCGAGTGGAGCGAGTTCGGGAACTACCTCGCCGTGACCCAGAACTCGGCGCACTCCTGGGCGGAGGTGTGGTTCCCCGGATACGGCTGGGTCACCTTCGACCCGACGCCCGCCGCGACGGGGCCCGGCACCGCGTCCGCGGTCTGGTTCTGGCCGGGGCGCATCCTGTTCGACGGGATCCAGCACCGGTGGAACAAGTGGGTGCTCGACTACGGCCCGGAGGAGCAGACCGGGATCCTCGCGAGCTGGTCGGACCTCATGGCCCGGGAGGAGGCGCGCTCCGGGGGCGGCGGCGGCGCGGGGGACGTGGGGGAGGGCGGCTTCGAGATCCTCGTCGGCCTCGCCGTTCTCGGCCTGGCGCTCGCCTGGATCTGGAGGCGGCGGACGGGCGCGGCGCTCGGACCGGCGCAGCGGGCGTACGTGAAGCTCCGTCGCGCCTGCGAAGGCGCGGGGCTCCCCGTCACGCCCGGGCTCACCTCGGGCAGGCTCGTCGAGCTCGTGCGGGCGCGACGCCCCGCGGCGGCCGGACCTTCGGCGCGGGTGGTCGCGCTCTACGAGCGCGACCGATGGGGCGGCCGGCCGCTCGATCCGGCCGACCTCGCGGAGCTCCGCCGGGCGCTCGCCGGGGCCCGTCGCCTGCTCCGCCGGGAGCGCCCCTGGCGGACGAAGCAGCAGGCGGGTGTACGAGGCGGCTCCGACCGCATATCGTCCTGAGCATGACCTCCGGACCGCACGCCCGCTCCCCCGATTCCGTGCCCGGCCTGCACGTGGCGACCCTCACCTGGGAAAGCCGGATCTGGGAAGCCTATCTCGAGTTCGACGACGACCCCCGTCGACCCACGTCCTACCGGGCGCGCATCCGCTTCGACCCGGGCGAGGACTCCGGGGACGAGCCGGCGCGCACCACGGTGATCATCATCGAGGACAGCTACGAGGAAGCCGTGGCCAAGGCCCGGAGCTTCGACGTGCGGCAGCTCCAGGGGCTCCTTCGGTCGGTCCTCCCCGGCTCCTGACGGCTCCCGAGGCCCCGCGGGACCGCCGCGCCCCGACGCGGGCCGCCGGGATCAGGCGGATCAGGCCTCCCGCACCCAGCGCCAGAGCTCGCGCAGCGTCGGGCGCTTCCCGGTCATGAGGATGCCGGTCCGGTAGACCCGCCCCGCGATCCACGCCACGGCGACCACGGCGAGCGCCATGAGCACGAAGGAGAGGGCAACCTGCCAGGCCGGCACGCCCCCGCCGGCCACGCGCGCCCACATGAGGATCGGCGAGAAGAGCGGCACCAGGGAGAGCGCGACCGAGAGCGCGGAGTCCGGCTGCCGGATCACGTGCGTGACGAAGACGATCGGCACGACGAGGAACATCACGAGCGGAAGCTGGGCCTGCTGGGCCTCGTCGTCCGTGCTGCACATCGCTCCGACGGCCGCGTAGAGCGCCGAGTAGATGAAGTAGCCCAGCACGAAGAAGCCCACGAAGAGCAGGAGCGCGCCCGGGCCCGGGAGGATGCCCGCGAGCGCCTCCGCGCCCGTGGCGTCGCGGCCCCCCCCTCCACCGAGCAGGTCGGCCAGCCCCGAGCGCACCAAAAGCAGCGAGGCCCCCACCCACACCGCGATCTGGGTGAGCCCCACCGCGCCCACGCCGAGGATCTTCCCGAGCATGAGATGCCACGGGCGGATCGCCGAGATGACGATCTCCACGATCCGGCTCGTCTTCTCCTCGAGCGTGGCCCGCATGACCGAGACCGCGTAGAGCAGGATCACCGTGTACAGCAGGAACGCGCCGACGTAGGCCACGAGGAAGCGCTGCTCCGCGGACGCCAACGCGTCCGCCCCGGGACCGAGCGGCTGCACGTCGAGGCCGCCGCCCGCGAGCATCGCCTCCACGTCCACGCCCTCCTGCTCGAGCCGGAACGCGAGAGCCGCGCGCACGACCGCCGCGCGCACGGCGGTGCGCTCCGCGGGGGAGAGCGGGCGGCGGGTGTACAGGACCGCGTCGCCCGCCTCGAGCGTGAACTGGTCGAGGAGGAGGAACGCCCCGATCTCGCCCTCCGACGCCCTGCGCCGCAGGGTGTCCACGACGGTGCTCGTCCAGCGCACCTCCTCCACCTCCCAGCCGGTGGCGCGGAGATCGCCTTCGAGCCGCTGGTACAGCGTGTCGGTCCCGTCCACCACGGCCAGCCGGTGCGCGACCTCCGCCCCCTGGCCGCCGAACCAGGCCGGAACCGCGATCGTGAGCACGAGGAAGAGCGGGGCCCCGAGCGTCGCCAGGACGAACCAGCGCGAGCGGACGCGCTGGAGGTATTCCCGCCGGATCACGGCCCACACGGCCCCCGCGGCGCCCCTCACGACGCCGCGCCCGCGTGCCGCACGAAGATCTCGTGGAGCGACGGCTCCACCAGGT
Source organism: uncultured Gemmatimonadaceae bacterium (assembly GCA_964583815.1). Classification (GTDB taxonomy): domain Bacteria; phylum Gemmatimonadota; class Gemmatimonadetes; order Longimicrobiales; family Gaopeijiaceae; genus JAWLHJ01. Next base: position 34,548 of record CAZOYA010000004.1, read on the forward strand.
CGAAGCGGCGCACCTCCGCGCCCGCGGCGAGCGCCCGCCGAAGGACCACCTGGTGCGCCGACGGATCCGCGAGCACCAGGTGGAGCGCCCCGTTCCGCGGCTCCACGTGCGCGATCTCCGGGGCGGCGAGCCAATGGTCCGGGCCGCCGAACTCCACGGCCACGACCCCTGAGCGCTCCCGCGCCTTGAGCGCGCGCAGGTCGTCGTCGAGCACCTTCCGGGACCGCGAGATCAGGCAGACCCGGCGGCACAGCCGCTCCGCCTGGTCCATCAGGTGCGTCGAGAAGAGGTTCGTCGTGCCGGCCGCGTTGAGCTCCCGCACGATCCCCTCGAGCACGTCCTGGTTGAGCGGGTCGAGGCCGCTGAACGGCTCGTCGAGGATCAGGAGCGGCGGCTCGTGCAGCACGGTGCCCGCGAACTGCACCTTCTGCTGCATCCCCTTCGAGAGATCCTCCACCCGGTGCGTCGCCCAGGCCCCGAGCTCGAGCCGCTCGAGCCACCGGCGTGCCCGCGCCCGACCCTCCGCGCGCGGGATCCCCCGGATCTCGGCGAGGAAGACGAGCAGGTCCTGCACCCGCATCTTCCGGTAGACGCCCCGCTCCTCGGGCAGGTAGCCCACGCGCCGCCTCCGCGCCCCGTCCGGTTCGCCCTCGAAGAGCCGGACCGTCCCCCGGTCGGGGTGGAGGATCCCCATGATCATGCGGATCGTGGTGGTCTTCCCCGAACCGTTCGGCCCGAGCAGCCCGTAGATCGAGCCCTCCGGCACCTCGAAATCCAGGTCCGACACGGCCCGATGGGTCCCGAAGGACTTGTTCACCCCCTCGAGCCGCACCGCCAGCCGGCCGGTCGTACCCGGAAGCTCAGACATCATTTAGATTACGCGGCTCTGGCGCATACACGAGGAGGCTCGATGGCAATCTATCGGACGCTCTACTACACGGACGTGACCGTCGGTGTGGGCGGCCGGATCACGATCCCGCAGGAGATGCGCGAGGACCTGGGGATCGACGAGGGTGATTCTCTCACGGTTCGTGTGGAGGAGAATCCACGCGGCGGCCGGCAGATGGTCGTGTGGAGAGCGGAGCAGCAGCCCGAGGAGGAGTGATCGCCATCGGGCGCTCGGCGTCCTCCCCCTCCAGGTCGGCCCGGCGGAGGAGCTCGCGGAGCGGACCGCGCCCGTCATGATGCCACCAGGGCGGCGGAAAGGGAACGGCCCGGAAGGGGCAGATCCTCGACGCGCCCAGCGCCGCGAGCCGGGCCGACACCGTCTCGAGCCGGCCCCCGAGGCCGGCCACCCCCACCGTCTGCAGGTGGGGCGCGAGCGGGCTCACCCGCTCGAACAGCTCCTCGACGGCGCGGAAGGGACGCACGATCACGACGCGACCCGTGCAGGACGCGTCGAGGCGGCCTTCCGGATCCAGGATCACCGTCCAGGGCGCCCGCCCTCCGTGCCGGACCGTCGCTCCTGTCGCGCCCGGGCCGGTGCCCGCGGCGAGAAGCTCCGCCGTCCCCCGGAGCTGCTGGAGCGCGGCCTGCTCCGCCCGCTCCGGCGGACCGGACGGCAGGCGCTCCTCCAGGCGCTCGAGCGCGGAGGCGAGCAGCTCCGCGAAGCCGTCCGGCCGCACCCCGCTCACCTCCGGGCCCGGCGTCTCCACGAAGACCGTGCGCGGTGAGACGCAGCCGCGCTGATCGAAGACCGACACCGCCCAGGCGACGTCCTCCGACACCCGCCGCGCGCGTGCCGTGTCCATGAGCGCGGCCGCGCCCACGATGCCGATCCCCTCGCGGTGGTGGTGCGCCACCAGCCGGGCCGTGGCGGGCATCCGCGCGCGCACTCCGGCCACGGTACGGTCGCTCCCGTATACCACGACCACCTCGGCGCGCTCGAGCGCGGCGCGCTCGTGCGCTTCCGACCCGCCGGGCCAGTAGACCACCTCGAGATCGCGGGCGAGCTCCGGATCCCGCTCGCGGAGCCCCCGCGCGAAGAGCTCCGGGAGCACCACGTCGCCGAGCCCGGGCTTCAGGAGCGTCGGGGCTCCCGCGAGCAGCCCCCGCAGGAGCGCCTGCACGCCCACGCCCGGCACGCTGCCGGACACGAGCTGGACCAGCAGGCGGGGCGGCACGGTGAGGACGCGCCGGAACCCGGGCTCCTTTGCTCCGTCCGCCCCCTCGAGCTCCACCAGCCGCTCCAGCCGCTCGGGCGTCCAGTCGCGCGCCATGCCGTCGAGCACGACCTCCGCCATCGCGGCCGAGAGCGCCGCGGAGGCCGGGAGCCGGCCGAGCGCTTCCCGCCGGAGCGGATCCGCGGGGTCGAGGAAGCGGCGCCCGACCTCGCCCAGCCGGCGCGCCCGCGTGCGCGCGCTCCCCGGCGACCACGTGCCCCCGGCGCCCCGCCCGTGCCCGCGCCGGAGCAGCCGGGCCACCGCGCGCGCGACCTCCTCGGGACCGACCTCGGCCGGGCCCACTCCCGTCGGACCCACCTCCGCCGGGCTCATCCCCGGGCGCTGCTCATGAGGTCGTCCATCGCACGGGAGCAGCCGCGCGGCTCCGCTCCTTCGGTCCGGCCGATCAGGCGGACCCGGCCGCCCTCCACCGATCCGACGTCCTCGGTGAGCACGTGGCACACCGAGCCGACGTTCGCCAGGTCGAAGAAGGCGAGAAGGCCCGGCCGGCCCTCGCCGAGCGGCTCGAGCGTGACCGGGTCGAGGGCCCGCACGCGGAGCCACGGCGCGGGGACGTGCACGCCTGCGCCGGCGAGACCCTCGGAGAGCACCGGCTCGTAGAGTTGGGAGAGCAGCTCGGTCATCCCGTACTCGTTCACGATCCGCTCGCGCGGCACGCCGGTGCCCTCGGCGAGCAGGCGGTGGAAGTCCTCCCTGGGCATCTCGCGCGCGCGGCCCTTGAAGCCGCCGGTCTCCATGATGCGGCTGCCGGGCGGGAGCGGCCCGAGCCCTCCGGGGGCGCCGCCCGACGCCCCTTCGAGCGCGTGGACGAACGCGAAGGCGGTGCCGAGGAGGAGGACGGGCTCGTCGGCGGCCCGCGCCTCGCCGAGCGCGCGATCGAGGCCGCCGCGGTCGAGCGCACCCTCGCCGTCCACGAGCCAGTCGACCCGCGACGCCCAACGGGCCGCCGCGGCCCCGACCATGTGGGAGAGCGAGGAGGCGGGGGCCTCTTCCGGCGAGGGGACGAGCGACACGAAGCGGATGCGTTCCACGTCCGGGACCACGTGGGCGCGGAAGGTCGGCAGGAGCGACGCGTGGTAGAGCGCGAGCGAGCGCACGAAGTGGCGGCCCCGCCGTGTCTCGCTGCGCGTCCCGCTGGTGAGGAAGACCGCCTCGGCCTCGGCCGGGTCGCCGGCGTAGAGGTCGAGCGCCCGGAAGCCCGTGACCGGCACGGCCGGGACCTCGTCCCAGCGCGAGACCGTGTCGGGCGTGCGTCCGCGCGCCCGGCAGAACGCGCCGTAGACTGCGTTCCGCGCGTACTGCGAGCGGAACGCCTCGAGCGCCAGGCGCCCGAAGTCCTCGTCGTCCCAGCGTCCGCATGCGCCCGCCGCCATCCGCTCCCGCAGCTCCCGGGCGACCCCGCCGAATCCGCTCTCCGTGCTCATGCCCCAATGTACGTCCGCGGGGCATCGCGCGTCCGGCGGGTCCCGTGCCGAGATGGCGCCGCCCCGGGCTCCATGGCATCTTGGAAGGCTCGGCGGCCACGCCTTTTGACATCGACCCGGACCCCGGACCCCCCAGATGCCCCGATGCGCGCGGGCTCTTTCGGCGCTCCTGCTCTCCTTCCTGCTCGCGGCTCCCCTCCGGGCGCAGGACGGAAGCATGAAGGGCGTGGACGGGCGGCAGCAGGTGGTGGGCGCCGCCGAGGCGGTGCTGCAGGCGGCCGTGGTCACGGAGGGAGCCGAGATCCGTCTGGACGGCCGGATCGACGAGGAGATCTGGCAGACCGCGACGCCGATCACCGACTTCACGCAGCAGGAGCCGGTCGAGGGCGCGACCCCATCCCATCCGACGGAGATCCGGGTCCTCTTCGACGCGGACGCGCTCTACATCGGCGCGATCGTCTACGACGACCCGGCCGGCGTCCTCGCCTACCAGCGGCAGCGCGATGCCGGGCTGGGCACCGACGACCGGTTCATGTGGATCCTCGACACGTTCCGGGACGGGCGCACCGGGTACTTCTTCGAGATCAACGCCGCCGGGCTCATGGGCGACGGGATCCTCGGAGGAGGCGGCGGGGGGCCCGGCGGGGGCGGCGGCTCGAACAAGGCGTGGGACGGCATCTGGGAGGCGCGTACCGCGATGCGCCCCGACGGCTGGTCGGCGGAGATCCGGATCCCCTTCCGCACGCTCAACTTCGATCCGGACCTCGACACGTGGGGCATCAACTTCCAGCGCACGATCCGGCGCCGGAACGAGGAGATCCTCTGGCGCGGGTGGCGCCGCGGAGAGGGCCTGTTCAGCCCCGTCCATGCCGGCCAGCTCACAGGGCTCTCCGGCATGAGCCAGGGGATCGGTCTCGAGGCCGTCCCCTCGGCGATCGCGGGGTGGAGCACCCAGCCGGCGGAGCCGGACCCCACGACGTACCCGCGCGAGGTGAGCCTCGACGTCAACTACAGCGTCACGCCGAGCCTGCGCGCGTCGGTGAGCTTCAACACCGACTTCGCCGAGGTCGAGAGCGACCAGCGTCAGGTCAACCTGACCCGCTTCCCGCAGCGCTTCCCCGAGCAGCGCGACTTCTTCCTCGAGGGCTCGAGCGTCTTCTCGTTCGCGGAGCGCAGCAGCCCGATGCCCTTCTTCTCGCGGCGGATCGGCCTGAGCGAGGGCCGCCCCATCCCCATCCGCTACGGAGGCCGCCTCACCGGGCAGGCGGGTCCGTACGAGATCGGCTTCTACCAGATCTCCACCGGGGGGGACTCGTTCCTCACCGACGACGGTCCCCTGGAGATTCCCGGAGAGGACTTCACGGTCGCGCGGCTCAAGCGGCGGATCTTCGAGCAGTCGGCCTTCGGCGCCATCTACACGCGGCGCGCGTCGTCCCCCGGGCCGACGGAGATCGTGCCGGACGAGGGCCACACGGCCGGCGTGGACCTCGAGCTCGCCACGCGGAGCTTCCTCGGCCGCTACAACGCCGAGCTCGAGGCATTCCTCGTCTGGAACTCGAGCCCCGATCCGGGCACGAGCCCGGGGTTCGGGGATCTCTCCGCGCGCGGGTTCCGCTTCAACTTCCCGAATCCCACGTGGAGCGGGCATCTCTCGTACCGCGAGTTCGGGGCGGAGTACGACCCGTCCCTCGGCTTCGTGACCCGCAACAACTTCCGGCGCGTGGAGCCGCGCGTCGGATACACGAAGCGCTTCGAGGGCTCGCCGCTCATCCGGCAGATGGATTTCTCGGCTCAGTTCCGCAACCTCACGCAGCTCGGGACCGGGCTGCTCGAGGAGCGCCAGTGGCAGTTCCAGCCGTTCGGTCTCGACTTCCAGAGCGGTGACGGCTTCAACCTGCAGGTGACCCGCACCTACGAGTACCTCGAGGACGGCTTCGAGGTGGTGGACGGCGTCGAGATCGCGCCCGGCGGGTACACGGTGTGGGAGTACCGCATCTTCGGGCGGAGCGCCGGCCGGCGCCGGATCTCCCTGAACGGAGGGTTCGGGTTCGGCGGGTTCTGGAACGGAGACCAGTGGGGCGGCAACGCCCGCATCACGTTCCGTCCGATGGCGGGCACGAGCATCTCGACCAACTTCGAGCACAACGCGGTCTCGCTCCCCCAGGGCGACTTCACCGCGGACGTCTACGAGGTCGAGGCGGAGTGGAACGCCTCCCCGTGGGTGAGCGCGACCACGCAGGTCCAGTACGACAACCAGAGCGATCTCGTGGGGCTGTTCGCGCGCCTGCGCTGGATCGTCACGCCGGGGAGCGACCTGTTCCTGGTCTTCACCCAGAACTGGCTCCGCTGCCCCGATCCGACCGCCGCGTGCGGGCCCTTCGAGGCGGGCCTGCGGAGCGACCGGGACTTCCTCACCCTGTCGCGCGGCGGCGCGATCAAGTTCAGCTACACGTACCGGTTCTAGCGGATGGCCGCGCGGGCCGGGCGGGCTCCACGCAGGGAGCCCGCCGGGCGCGCGGGTCGCGTCAGCCCCGTCGCACCCGTCCGGGCTCGAGGCCGCCCGCGTGCAGGATCTTCTCGCGCAGGCGCTCCCCTTCGTCCTCGACGAAGTCGAGGACGAGCCGGGCGGCGTCGGCCACCTCCCGGTAGCGCTCCTCCGGGAAGTCCCCGGCCTCGGCGTGTCGTAGCGCGCCGGCGACCGCCTCGAGCTCGCGCTCGAGCTTCTCGGCCGCGCGGCCGAGCCGCGCCAGCGCGCGCCGGGCTTCGGATTCGGGCGTGGACATGGCCTTCATCTTGCCGCGCGGGACACCCGGGGACAAGCGGAACGAACCGCCCGGAGGGGTTTACCGTCGCGCCATGGCGGACGAGAGAGAGACGGAGCGCCACGACCTCGTCGTGGTCGGCGCGGGGCCGTGCGGCATCGCCGTCGGAGCCGACGCGAAGCGGGACGGGATCTCGTGCGTGCTCTTCGACCGGGGCGCGATCACGAGCTCGCTGCTCGACTACCCGAGCTACATGACGTTCTTCAGCACGGCACGGATGCTCGAGGTCGGCGGCGTGCCCTTCACGATCCCGAATCCCAAGCCCACGCGCCGCGAGGCGCTCGCGTACTACCGGTTCGTGGTGGACCACTGGGGCCTGGACGTGCGCGTCTACGAGGAGGTCGTCGGCGTCGAGGGCCAGGAGGGCGCGTGGCGCGTGCGCACGCGGCGCCGCAACGGCCGGGAGCGCACGACCCTCGCGGACGCGGTCGTGTGGGCGACCGGCGGCTTCCACCGCCCCAACCTGCTGGACGTGCCCGGCGAGGAGCTGGAGAAGGTCCACCACTACTACCGGGAGCCTTATCCCTACCACGGCCAGGACGTGCTGGTCGTGGGAGCCGGCAACTCGGCCGTGGAGGCCGCGCTCGAGATGTACCGGAACGGCGCGCGGGTATCGCTCGCGCACTTCCTGGACACCATCGACCGGGGGGTGAAGCCCTGGGTGGTCCCGGACATCACGAACCGGCTCGATCGGGGCGAGATCACGCCGTACTGGCGGCACCGGGTGGCCGAGGTCCGGCACGATTCCGCGGTGCTCCGGCACGAGGACACGGGCGCGTGCGTCGAGATCGCCAACGACTTCGTGGTCGCGATGACCGGCTGGCGCGCCGACCACGGGCCGCTCCGCCATCTCGGCGTGACGATCGACGAGGAGACCGGTATCCCGCGCCACGACCCCGAGACGATGGAGACCGACGTGCCGGGCCTCTACATCGCCGGCGTCATCGCCGCGGGGCACGACGCCAACAAGATCTTCATCGAGAACGGCCGCGAGCACGGCGGCCGGATCGTGCGGCACCGCCTCGCGCGGCGGCGCGGAGGCAAGGCGGCCGCGACCCGCTGAGCCCCGCCGGCCTCACCAGCGCACGGACTGCGGGAAGCGGTTGTTCACGATGTTCGCGAAGGACGACCCCCACCGGTAGCTCATCCCGAGCGACAGGTCGTACTGGTAGCCCGAGGGGAGGCTCTGCCGGCCGAGGAGGATGTCCTCGTCCGAGATGTCGCCCGCCGGCGTGTAGAAGTTGTCGTTCGTCATCGACGCGCCGCCCGAGAGGTTCACCTCGAGCCCGCGCAGGATCCGGTAGTCCAGGTTCCCGCTGATCCCGAAGCTGTAGTACTCGCCCCCCGAGTGGAGGTACTGCTTCGCGTCCATGCCGACGCCCGCGTTGCCCCACTCCTCCCGTGCGCGGTACTGCACCCCCACCCGGTGCACCGGGAGCGTCTCGCGCTCGACTCCGAGGATCGTCTCCTCGAAGTAGTTGGAGTGCTCGATCCCGACCGAGTAGTGCGCGATGAACTGCCGCCGGGTCGCCTCCGAGTACGGGTAGTAGTTGTACTCGACGGCGGGGCTCAGCCGCACCCGCGCGCTCTGGTTGCGCTGCACGGAGTTGCGGAAGTCCGCGTCGATGCCGAGCCCCATGTGCGGCCCGACGCTCCGGACGACGAGCGAGGAGAGCTGCCAGTCGTTGCGGTCGTCGCGGACCTCGCGGCCGTCCGAGAGCTCGCGGCGCTCCCGCCGGAGGTCGATGCGCGCCTCGAGGTTCAGCTTCCAGGCCTCCGTGACCCGGTCGGCGTTGAACTGGGGGTTCAGCCGCGTCTCGGTCTGCGTCTCGCGCAGGTCGACGTCCCCGGACACCCCCAGCCGGAAGGTCCAGGAGTTCCAGGGATCGTAGAACGCCTGCTCCGCGCCGGCGCCGTTCTGCATGTCGGGCGTGACCGGAGCGCCGTCGTAGCGCACGTCGAGCGAGGGCCCGAGCCCCGAGGCGACGGCGTACCGCAGCAGGCCGATCCGCAGCGTGCGCGCGAGCCCGTCCATCGTCTCCGCCTGGACGTCCTGCCCGGACTGGCGGTAGCGGAGCTGGTCGTCCTCGCCGGCGAAGCCCCCGCGCCCGAGGAAGTCCATCGTGTACTCACGGCCCCCACCCGCCATCTCCTGGCTGGTGAAGATCACGTGGATGTCGCTGTCCGCGCGGTCCCGAGCCCAGTTCACGAAGGTGATCTCGGTGCGGAACTGCTCCTGGTTGCAGTTCGGGCCGCCCTGGCAGTCGAGGAACACCGCGGGCGGCCGGGACCGGACCGACGATCCGGGCGGGAGCTGCGCGTGCGCGCGCGCTCCGGGCAGGACGGCCGGGGCGGCCGCGAGCAGGCTCACGCCCACGAGCAGGACGGCGGCGGGGCGTGCGCGTGTGGCTCGAGGCGGGGGCACCGTCGACCTCGTTCGAAGGATTCGGGGATGTCGTGTGGTCGGGCCCGGCGGGAGGCGAGCACGGCGGCCGGGCCCAGTGCCTAACACGAAGAGGGCGCGCGGGTTCCCCCCGGCTCCGGCGCGGGACCTCAGCCCGCCGGGGGAACCGGGACGGTGCGTCCATCGAGGAGGACGGCCTC
>CAZOYA010000005.1:0-42660 GCA_964583815.1 uncultured Gemmatimonadaceae bacterium
CTGGTTCCAGGTGCGGTACTCGCCGAGCTTCTCGAACGAGGAGTGCAGGTACCCGATGTCGGGGATCACCCGCACGACCGTCTCGCCGTCGAGCTCGCAGAGGAGCCGGAGCACGCCGTGCGTGGCCGGGTGCTGCGGCCCGATGTTGATGAGCATCCGCTCCGCCTCGAACGAAGGCTCGTCGATCTCGAACGGCATGAACGGGCTCGGAACCGGCCGGCCATCGGGCCCCATCTCGGGGCTCCGGCCCACCGGAATCGTCAGGGTCTTCTCGGCCATCATCGGCCTCCTCGATCCGACTCCTCGGTCGGATCGTGATCGGGACCGAGGACTTCCTGGGCTTCGCCCGCCTCGGCCAGCACGTCCTGGGTGTAGAAGCGCTCCAGGTCCTGGTTGAGCGCGCGCCGGGTCTGCTCGGCCCGGGAGAAGCGCCCGCGGAGCGGGAAGTCCTTCCGGAGGGGGTGCCCCTCCGCGTAGTCCAGCGGCATGAGGATGCGGCGCAGGTCCGGGTGGCCCCGGAAGGTCACGCCGAAGAGGTCGTAGACCTCGCGCTCGAGCCAGTCCGCCGAGCGCCACAGGTCCGCGACCGAATCGATCTCGAGCGCGTCGAGCGGCAGCGCGCACCGCACCCGGAGCGCGCGGTTGTGCCGCAGCGAGAACATCTGGTACACGACCTCGACCGGGCGGCCGTTCCCGTAGTCCACCCCGGTGACGTCGGACATCATGTCGTACGCCTGGTCCGGATCCTCCTTGAGCCACTGGAGGATCTCCCGGCTCCGCGCCGGCCGGACCCAGACCACGTGCTGGTCGCCCGCGTTCACCACCTGGCCGAGGACGTCGTCACCGAACCTCTCCCCGAGCGCGACGATGGAGGGGTGCAGGCTCTCCACCGCCGGAAGAGCGCGGGACGGCACGGTCACGGGGTCGGACGCGACCGGCCCCAGGGCGACCGCGTCCAGCCCGCTCCGCATCGCGTCAGTCATAGATCGGGTTCCGCCGGATCTGTCCCGTGGTGGTCACGCCGCGCGGGACCGCTCCGTTCGAGAGCTGCTCCTGGCGGGTCGAGTTGCCGAACGGCCCGGTGAGCCCCTCGATCTCCTCCCGGCTCGCCTCGGGACGGGCCACGGCCAGCGGGTCCTCGTGCCGGTGCTCGTAGTGCCGCGTCAGCGACTCCTGGCGGATCTTCTCCTGGATCATCATGAGCCCGTAGATCAGGCCCTCCGGGCGAGGGGGGCATCCCGGGATGTACACGTCCACGGGGACGATCGTGTCGATCCCCTGCACCATCGAGTAGACGTCGAACACCCCGCCCGAGCTCGCGCAGGCGCCCATGGAGACGCACCACTTGGGCTGCGTCATCTGGTCCCAGATCCGCCGCAGCACCGGGGCGAGCTTGTACGGCACCCGCCCCGCGCAGATCAGCACGTCCGCCTGGCGGGGGCTGAACGACATGCGCTCCATGCCGAAGCGCGCCAGGTCGAAGTTCGAGGCGGCCGAGGCCATCATCTCGATCGCGCAGCAGGCCGTCCCGAACGGCATGGGCCACAGCGAGTTCAGCCGGCCCCAGTTCACGATCGCGTCGATCTTGCTGGTGAGGAACGTCGGGCTTCCCTGCCCGAAGATCCCGCCCGACGTCGGGGTCGGCCCGACGCCCGGCAATCTATCCATCAGTCCCATTCGAGACCTCCCTTCTTCCACTCGTAGAGCAGGCCGACCGCGAGTACGATCACGAAGAGCGACATCGCCACGAAGGCGCTCCAGCCGAGCTCCCTCATCTGCACGGCCCAGGGGATCAGAAAGATCGTCTCCAGATCGAAGACGATGAAGCTGATCGCCACCATGTAGAATTTTACGGAAAACCGTGCCCGCGTGGTCCCGAGCGGGATCATCCCCGACTCGTACGGCATCAGCTTCTGGGGCGTATCCCGGCGCGGGTTCAGCAGGTGGGATGTGACCACCATGCCCACGGCGTTCAGGATCGAGACGCCGAAGAGAAAGACGAGGGGGAGATAGGCTCCCGACATGGGCACGCGCGGGTTTGTGAAATTCTTCACGAAGCCGTGTGACGGCACGGAAGGTACCCGAGGTCGCGGCGGGGTGTCAACCGGCGTACGGCCACGGATTTCCAGCATCTTAGCGCCCGGTTTGCCCCTCGTTCGGAAGGGGAGATATCTTCCGCCGCCCTGTTCGCCCCCCTCCCCTCCCGAGGCCCCCCTCTCCATGCCGATCAAGAGCGACAAGTGGATCCGCCGGATGTGCGAGGAGCACGGGATGATCGAGCCGTTCGAGCCCGGACAGGTCCGGGACGGCGTCATCTCCTACGGGCTCTCCTCGTACGGCTACGACATCCGCGTCGCCCCCGAGTTCAAGGTCTTCACGAACGTCCACAACGCGATCGTGGATCCCAAGGCCTTCGACGACCGCTCGTTCGTGGACGTGCGCGGGCCCATGTGCATCATCCCCCCGAACTCCTTCGCGCTCGCGAGGACGGAGGAGTACTTCCGGATCCCCCGCGACGTGCTCGTCGTGTGCGTCGGGAAGTCGACGTACGCCCGCTGCGGCCTGATCGTGAACGTGACGCCGCTCGAGCCGACCTGGGAGGGCTACCTCACGCTCGAGATCTCGAACACGACGCCGCTCCCCGCGAAGGTCTACGGCGGAGAGGGGATCGCGCAGCTCCTCTTCTTCGAGGGTGACGAGGAGCCGGAGGTGGCCTACGCCGACCGCAAGGGGAAGTACATGGGACAGCAGGGGGTGACGCTGCCGAAGATGTGACCCGGGGAGGTTGTGGCGGCCCCGGCGGGCGACCCGGCTACCCGACCGGCCGGCCGAGGACGAGCGCGTAGTAGCCCTGCCCGTCCTGCGCCCACCGCTCGATCTCCAGGCCGGCGGGCCGGAAGAGTGCCTCGACGGAGCGCCGGTCGTACTTCCCGCTGATCTCCGTGCGGACGCTCTCCCCCTCCTCGAAGCGCACCTCCTCGCCATCCGGGAAGCGGACGACCATGGGGCGCGTGGCCACCAGGTGCATCTCGACCCGCGCCCGGCCCGGGTCGTAGAAGGCGTGGTGCCGGAAGGCCTCCGGCTCGAAGTCGGTCCCGAGCTCGCGGTTCAGCACGTGCAGGACGTTGCGGTTGAAGGCCGCGGTGACGCCTTCGGGGTCGTCGTACGCGCGCTCGATCCGCTCGACGCTCTTGTCGCGCCCCGGGCGCAGGTCGACGCCCATGAGGAACCGGTCGCCGGGCCCGAGCGCCCCCCGGATCCGCCGCAGCAGCTCCACCGCCTGGACCTGCCGGAAGTTGCCGATCGTGCTGCCGAGGAACGCGATCCAACGGGGACGCGGGAGACCGCCCGGCAGCTCGAGCGCGTTCGTGATGTCGGCCACGGCCGGCACCACCCGCAGCGTGGGGTACTCCGCGCGCAGCCCCTCGGCCGCCCGGTGGAGGAACTGCTCGCTGACGTCGACGGGCACGTAGTGCGCGTCTCCCACCGCGCGCTCCATGGCGCTCAGCAGGATGCGGGACTTCGCCGCGCTCCCCGCCCCCAGCTCGACGAGGGTACGCGGTCGGAGCTGGTCCACCCAGGTGGCGCCCCAGACCTCGAGGAGCGTGCGCTCCTTCCGGGTGGGATAGTAGGCGTCGAGCTCCGTGATGCGCTCGAAGAGCTCCGAGCCCCGCGTGTCGTAGAAGTACTTCGGGGAGAGCTCCTTCCGAGGCCGACGGAGGCCCTCGAGCACTTCGCGCCGCATCGCCTCGCCCCCCGGCGGTGCCGCGGGGCTCGGCACGGCCGCGCCGCCGATCTCAGGCATCGCGCGCGCAGCGGAAGCCGCTGAAGATCTGCCGCCGGATCGGATAGTCCCAGTTCCGGAAGGTGTTGCGCACGGCGCCCGGGCGCGTGGCCCACGAGCCGCCCCGCAGCACCCGGTACTCCTCGCCGAAGAAGACCTCCGAGTACTCCGGGTAGGGGAACGTCCGGTAGCCGGGCCAGCCCTGGAAGGTGGAGGACGTCCACTCCCACACGTTGCCGATCATGTCCCAGCATCCGATCGGCGAGACGCCGCGCGGATGGCCTCCGACGGGCGTCCGCCCCGCCACCAGCGCGTCCAGGTTGGCGCGGTCCGGGGCCGGCGGGGTCTCGCCCCACGGCCAGGTGGGCGCCGAGCCGGCACGCGGGTCCCACGCCGCGGCGGCTTCCCATTCCTGCTCGGTCGGCAGGCGCAGCCCCGCCCAGCGCGCGAACGCGTCCGCCTCCCAGTAGCACACGTGGCACACCGGCGCACGGGGGTCGAGCGGCGCCACCCGATCCATGACGCGCTCCCGCCAGCCGTCCACCTCGCGGCTCCAGTAGAGCGGGGCCTCCAGCCCGGCCTCCTGCCTCCAGGCCCAGCCCTCGGGGGACCACGCGGAGGGGTCGTCGTAGCCGCCCTCCTCCACGAAGCGGAGATACTCGCCGTTGGTGACCGGGTGCGCGCCGATCTCGAAGGGCGCGAGCCGGACCGTGTGGCGCGGCCGCTCGTTGTCGTAGGCGGCGGACCGGTCGTCCGTGCCGATCGTCACCTCCCCTCCGGGGAAGCGCACCATCGATCCCGGCGGCGGCGCGTCGGGCGAGGCGGGCGGGGCTTCCGCGCGCGCCATCGCCGGATAGGGACACCCCCGCTTCAGCTGGAGGGTCTGGAGGATCGTCTCGTCGTGCTGGTACTCGTGCTGGAGTACCATGCGGAAGACGAATCCGTCGCGCAGCAGCGGCCCGTCCCCGTCCAGATCCGTCCGCGCGAGCCGCTCCAGCACCGTACGGCGAACCCGGCCCAGGTACCGGAGCGCCTCCTCGCGCCCCGGGAGCTCGAGCGCGTCCCGGGTCGCGCGCGGATGGCGAAACGGATCGTAGATCCCGCGGAGGCCCTCGCCGACGGGGGCCTGCTCCTCGAGCTTCTCGAGCAGCCACACCTCCTCGAAGTGCGCGATGTGCCCGAGGTCCCACACGATCGGGCTCATGAGCGGATCGTGCTGGCGGCGGAGATCCTCGTCCGAGAGCGGCGCGACGAGCATGAGCGTGCGCCTGCGGGCCTCGTCGAGGAGGGCCGCGACCTCGTGGAGCGCGAGCGGACGTCGGACGTACGGGTCCATCCGGGTGGGCCTCGTGTGGGGAACGATCCGGTGCCGTAAGCTAGGAACGGCCGTGCCGACGACCAACGGACGTCGGAGCGGCGCGGCCGTCGAGCATCTCGTACACCCGAACGCGGTGGAGGGCCATCCTGGAGAACGGCCACGAGAACGCGCTCGCCGCGACGGCGGTCGAGAAGCGGTACGGCGCGCAGGCGGCGCTCGACGGCGTCTCGCTCTCCGTGGAGCGGGGCGAGGTGGTCGCGCTCGTGGGGGAGAGCGGCTCCGGCAAGACGACCCTGCTCCGCTGCTTCAACCGCATGGTCGATCCGGACGCGGGGCGCGTGGAGGTCGCCGGCCGCGACGTGCGCGGGCGGGATCCGGTCGAGCTCCGCCGCTCGCTCGGGTACGTGCAGCAGGAGGGAGGGCTGCTACCCCACTGGACGGTGCTCCGGAACGCGGCGCTCGTGCCGTGGCTGCGGGGCGACGGGCAGGCCGAGGAGCGGGCGCGGGAAGCGCTCGATCGCGCCGGGCTTCCGCCGGACCGGTACGGCGGCCGCTACCCGCGCGAGCTGTCGGGAGGCGAGCGTCAGCGAGCGGCGCTCGCCCGGGCCCTCGCCGGCGGAGCGGACATCCTGCTCCTGGACGAGCCGTTCGGGGCGCTCGACGCGATCACCCGGGCGGAGGTGCAGCGGACGTTCCTCGAGCTCCGGCGGCGGTCGGAGCTCTCGGTGCTGATCGTCACGCACGACCTGCGCGAGGCGGCGATGCTGGGCGACCGGATGGCGGTCCTGCGCGCGGGACGCGTGGAGCAGGTCGCGCCCGTCGGCGAGATCCGGCGCGACCCCGCGACTCCCTACGTGGCCGAGCTCCTCGCCCGGTCGGGGGTCGCGTGAAGGGGGGAGCGCGCGTCGGGGCGCGGGCCCGCCGGGGCGTGCTGCCGTGCCTCGCCGCGCTCCTGCTCGCCGGCACCCCTCTGCCCCTGCCGGCGCGCTCGGCCCCCACGACCCCCGCCGGAGGCGCCCTCGCGCTCCGGCCGCAGGACCCGCCGGGCGAGCGTCCGGTGGTCGTCGCGACGAAGCCGTTCGCGGAGTCCTACGTGCTCGGAGAGATGTTCGCGCTCCTCCTCGAAGCGCGCGGGCACCGCGTCGGGCGGCGACCGGGGCTCGGCGCGACCGAGATCGCCTTCGCCGCGCTCCGGACGGGCGAGATCGACGTCTACCCGGAGTACACGGGCACGGGGCTCCTCGCGATCCTCGGCGAGGAGCCGCCGGCCTCCGCGACGGCGGCGTATCGGCGGGTGGCTTCGGTCTTCGGGGCGCGGTGGGGGGTGCGGTGGCTGCCTCCGCTCGGGTTCGAGAACACCTACGCCGTGGCCGTGCGGGGGGCCACGGCCGACTCGCTCGGCCTCGCGACGCTCTCGGACCTCGCGCGCGTGGCGGACCGGCTCGTGGCGGGGATGAGCCCCGACTTCATCGGCCGCGCGGACGGGCTGCCGGGGCTTCGCGACGCGTACGGTCTCGAGCTCGGCGCCGTGCGGCCGCTCCTGCAGGCGGTGAAGTACCGGGCGCTCGTCTCGGGCGACGTGGACGTGGTCGACGGCTACGCCACCGACGCCCAGATCGAGCGGTACGGCCTCCGGGTGCTCGAGGACGATCGCGGCTTCTTCCCGCCCTACGACGCGGCGGCGCTCGTGAGCGCCCGCCTCGCGACGGAGCGACCCTCGGCGGTGGCGGCCCTCACCGAGCTCTCCGGCCTCCTCGACGAGGAGACGATGCGACGCCTGAACCGCCGGGTCGAGGTGGACGGGGAGCCCGCGCGCGTGGTGGCCGCGGACGCCCTCGCGGAGCTCGGGCTCGTCGAGCGGCCGGACGACGCTTCCGCCCCCCGCCCGGCACCGCCGACGGCGGGACTCGTCACGTATCTGTGGGGGCAGGGCGACCTGACGCTCGAGCGCACCGGGCGCCATCTCCTCCTCGTCGGCATCTCGCTCCTCGCCGGGCTCCTCGTGGCCGTGCCCCTGGGCGTGATGCTCGAGCGGGCGCGGGGCGCGGCGGAATCCGTCGTGCGCGGCGCGGGCCTCCTGCAGACGATCCCGAGCATCGCGCTGCTCGCGTTCATGATCCCGCTCCTCGGGATCGGCGTGCTCCCCGCCGTGGTCGCGCTCTTCCTCTACTCGCTGTTCCCGATCCTGAGGAACACCTGGTCGGGAATCCGCGACGCGGACCCGGCCGCCGTGGGCTCGGCGCGCGCGCTCGGGATGACCGAGGCGCAGCTCCTGTTCCGGGTGCGGCTGCCGCTCGCCGCGCCGGTCATCATGGCCGGCGTGCGCACGGCCGCGGTGATCAACGTGGGGACCGCGACGCTCGCCGCGTTCATCGGAGCCGGCGGTCTCGGGGACCCCATCGTCGCCGGGCTCGCGCTCTCCGACACGCGCATGATCCTGTCGGGCGCGATCCCCGCGGCGGTGCTGGCCCTCGCGGTCGACGCGCTGCTCGCGCTGGTGGAGCGGGCGGTGCGGCCGCCCGGCATCGACACGCCCTGACGCGGGACACCCGCCGCCCGGCGGAGCCCGGCGCGCCGCTCAGCCCCCCGGCGGCGTCTGCACGAGGATCGCGGTGACGAGCAGCACGAGCTGCGCGAGGAGGAACTCCCCGGTCGCCACGCGGGCCAGCCGCTCGGGGCCGCCGGGCCGCCCGAGCGCGGGGCGCATGCGACGCCAGTTCACGAAGCCGAGCGCGAGGACCGCCGCGACCAGGAGCACCTTGAGCGCGAGCGTGCGGCCGTACGCGCCGCTCCAGATCGCCGGGACGGACGGGAGGTGCATCCAGCCGCCGAAGGTCCCCGTGGCCACGAGCACGGCCGCCGAGACGAGCGCCACCGGGGAGAAGCGCGGGACCAGCGCGGGAAGGAACCCCGGCCCGCCCCGCCCCTTCCGGCGCCACCAGGCCTCCAGCCAGAGCATCGTGCCCAGGCCGCCGATCCACGCTCCGGCCGACCACACGTGCAGCGTGTCGGCGGCGAGCGCGAGCGGGCGGAGGGGCCCGGGGGTGTTGGCGTGCCCGGTGAGCGCCGGGAAGGCGCCGAGCGCCAGAGTGCACGCGGTCGCGACGGGCCACGCCCAGCCACCCTTCCGGGCCGCGCGCACGAAGAGCACCGGCGCGAGGCACGCGAGCACGAGCCAGAGGGTCCAGGTCCGTCCCCAGGCGGTCCCCGTCAGCAGGAGCCGCGCGTCCTCCGACCAGGGTACGAAGGGATCGCGGAACTCGACGAGCTGGCGAACGAACACCAGGAGGAGCGCGACGGGGAGGAAAAGCGTGGCCGCCGCTCCGACCCGTGCCGTGGCGGCCCCCACCGATCGCACGTCCAGCACCACCCCCGCCGCACGCGCGCGCGGGAGCACGAGCCAGCGCATCGCCCCGGCGCCGAGCGCGACGATGAGGGGCAGGAAGAGCAGCCAGCCGACGGCGGCGTCGCGCGCCGCCGCGGCCCAGCCTTCGAGCGTCGCTATCGAGCGCTCACGGTGAAGCCGAACGAGCCGCGGACCGTGTGCCCGTCCGCGCCGATCCCCCGCCACTGCACGGTGTAGGGCCCGGCCGCGAGGGGCGCCGCCGGCTCCACGGTGAACCGGACCGGCTCCTCCGCGTCCTGGACCGCGTCGCCGGCCTCGACGGGCTCCCCGTCGGCGTCGACGAGCCGGATGGAGACGGAGTTCTCCTGGGGCACCTGCGTGAACCAGAGCACGACCGCTTCCGGCGGGGAAACCGTGGCGTCCGCCTCCGGTTGCGACCGGTCGAGCTCGAAGTGGATCCCCGCGGAGGCGCCCCAGGCGGGGAGGGCCAGCGCGGCCCCGACCAGCACGGTCAGCGCCAGGGGAAGCTTCCTGGACATGGACGTTCTCCTCGGTCTACGGATCGCTGCTTCGGAAGAGGCGGCCGGCGACGACCCGGATCCTCCGCGCACCGGACGGATTCTCATACCGGCGAAGGGGCGCGGGGTTGCGCCGGGCGGCCCGCCCCTCAGGAATCCTCGGCCGCCACGATGCGCAGGCCACGCGCGAGGGTCTGACCCACCGGGCAGCGCTCCGCGATCAGGTGCAGCCTCTCGCGCTGCTCGTCCGTGAGCGGCCCCTCGAGCGTGAGCGAGCGCTCGAGGCGGTCGAGGCCGACCTCCTCCTCCTCGCAGCGCGCGCAATCGTCCTCGTGCGCGCGGCGATGGGACACCCGCACGACGACGTCCTCGAGCGGCCATCCCCGGCGGTCTGCGTACATGCGGAGCGTGATGGCCGTGCAGGACGCGAGCGCCGCCGCCACGTACTCGTAGGGCGTGGGGCCGGCGTCCGTCCCGCCGAGGACGCGCGGCTCGTCGGCCACGAGGCGGTGGCCCCGCGCGACGATCTCGGTCCGGAACCCCTGCGCGCCCACGCGCGCCTCCACCCCGGATGTCGCCATCGCTCAGCCCCCTGCGGTCTCGCCCTGGCGGGGACGAGCCCCGGGCACGTGGATGTCGTCCCCGGCGGTGCTCCCGGTCCCGTATCCGGCCGCGCCGTCCCGCCGGGGGCGCGGCCGCTCGAGCGCGGCGCGATCCCACCCGCCCAGCGTCGCCGCCGCCTCGTAGGTGTCCTCCAGGAACGCGCGGAGCGCGGCGTCGGGATCGGGGGCACGACGCACGGCCTCGTACGGGAGCAGGTACTCCCGCATGTCCGTGTGGTAGTAGGCTCCGGAGGTGCGGACGCGCGCCCGGTCGTATCCCGCCGGCTCGGGATAGGCGTAGGCGAAGAAGGTCGGCTCGGGCACGAGGCCGCCGCCGGGCCAGAAGCCCGCGCTCGCGCACTCGTGCGAGTAGGCCTCGCGGGTCACCCAATCGGCGAGGTGGGGGATGCCGCCCGGATGCTCCGGCGCCGGCCGCCCGGAGAAGCGCGTGACCGCCAGGTCGAAGGCCCCCCAGAAGAAGTGCACCGGGCTGCTCTTGCCGAGGAACTCCGCCCGGAACGCCGACATCACCGGGTGGACGGAGCGGAGCACGTCCCAGAAGCGTCGGGCGTGCTCGGGCTCGTACGTGGCGTGGGTCTCGTCCTGCTCGAACGGGATCGGGTCCTCCACCTCCACAGGCTGCGTCCAGATCCGCACCGGCACGGCGAGCTCCTCGAGCGCGCGCATGAGGTCCGCGTGGAAGCGTGCGACCGACCGGCCCTCGAGCCCCAGCCGTCGCTCCTCCCCGTCGCTCGTCGCCACCACGAGCTCGTGGGTGGTGAAGTCGAGGTCGATCCCGAAGGTGCGGCCGTCGTGGGGGAGCGGCCCGGTCGAGAGCCCGCGCGGTGTCAGGTGGAGCGTGATCCCCCACCAGTGGTTCACGCGGGGCGCCCTCGCGAGGCTCACCTTCCCCACGACCTGGGACATCATGTGGAGCGTCTCGTAGGTCGCGCGCCACGGCTCCAGCGGGAGCGGCGGCCAGCTCCCGGCGCCGGCGCTCACGGGGCCCTCCGGACGGCACGCACCGGATCTCGACCCGGAATCGGGGCGGCGGGAGCTCGGACGACCATGGCGGGAGGGGCGGAAGGAGGCGGACGGAGGTGGGTCGCTCAACGTACGGGACCCCGCCCCGGCCCGCACGTCCACGCTCCCTTGCGCAGTTTATACGCCGCCACCCCGACGTGCGCGCACCCGGACGAGCCGCGCCATCGCGCCGATCCCGAACGCCGGACCCGCCGCGAGCAGCGCGAACGCCGGACCCCACCCGAAGCGTCCGGCCATCCAGATCGTGACGGGGATCGCCACGGCCGTGAGCGCGAAGCCGAGCGAGGTCTGGAGCGTGAGCGCCGTCCCCACCGCGTGGGGCGGCGCCACCTCCGTCACCACCGCGCTGAACTGGGCGGAATCGGCGACCACCGCGAATCCCCAGACGAGCACGAGCGGGACGACGAGCGCGGGCGGCGCGGCCAGCAGCCACCCGACCACGAGCGCGCACGCCCCGCTCACGGCCATCGCCGCGATCGCGATCCGCTCCCGCCCGAGCCGGTCCGCCCAGCGGCCCGCGACGACGGACCCGGCCCCGCCCACGGCGATCGCCGCGAACGCCACCAGCCCCGCGCCGAAGCTCGCGGCCGCCTCCGGTTGGCCGTCGGCGCGGAGCAGGTCGAACGAGAAGACCGAGACGAGCGACCAGAAGGCGTAGAGCTCCCACATGTGTCCGAGATAGCCGGCGGTGGCGAGCACGGTCGGCCGGTGGCCGAGCACCTCCCCCACCCTCCTCCACTCGAACGGACGCCGCGGGGGCGCGTGGGGTCCGTCGCGGTAGGCGGAGCCCACCAGGAGCGCGGCCAGCAGGCCCGCGGCCGAGGCCGCGACCACGACGGTCGTGCCGCCCGGGTCGCCCAGCACCCGGAAGAGATAGGGGAGCGCCTTGCCGACCGTCAGCGCGCCCACCACGGTCCCGATCGCGAGGCCCCGGGAGGCACGGAACCACGTCGCCGCCATCTTCATGCTCGGCGGATAGACGCCGGCCAGGAAGAACCCGGTGAGGAAGCGCGCCACCAGCGCGCTCCGGAATCCCGGCACGACGAGCAGGAGCGCGTTGGCCCCGGCCGCGATGGCGGCCGACGCCGCGAAGTAGGGTCGCGCGGGCACCACGTCCGCGAGGTTCAGGACGGCCGCCACGAGCGTCCCGCCCACGAACCCGAGCTGCACGATGGTCGTGAGCCACCCGACCTCGCCGGCGTCCAGCCCCCACCGCGCCGCCAGCGCCGGACCGATCGCCGTGGCGGTGAGCCACGCCGAGAGCGAGAGCAAGACCGCGAGCGAGACGAGCGCGAGCTGGGCCCACCGCCCCGCCGGTCGGTCGTCTGGCGGGCTCAAGGCTGCACGAAGCGGTACATGAGACGGATGAGCCGGTACGCCTCGTCCGCGTCGCGCGCCGTGTACGCCACGGTGAAGCCGTCCTCCTTCCGCATCCCGGGGATCGACTGGAGGACGTCGACGTGCGTCGTGGAGGCGAAGCGCATCCGCACCTCCACGGGCGTCTCGACCCGCATGGGGGTGAACGCGTCCCGGTCGAGGCGGTCGAGGGCCCGCTGGACGGCGGCCGCGAGCTCGGCGCGGACCCGCTCGGGATGGAGCAGCCGGGCCGAGGACGGCGTCTCGGCGGTCTTCACCGTCACGGTCTCCGCGTCCACGAGCGCGGACATCTCCGCCGTGGCGGCGGCGTCCCCGGAGACCAGGATCACCGGCACGCCGTGGCTTCCCGCGTAGAACGCGTTCATCCCGCCCTCCCCCACCTCGACGCCGTTCAGCCACAGTCCCTTCACGGAGCCGGAGCCCGTGTGCGCGAGGAAGCCCGTCGAGTCGCCCGCCATCGCGTGGTAGCCGAGGAAGATCGCGCCGTCGAAGGTGCCGTCGAGCCCCTGGACCATCCCGAGCGGCTTGATCGAGCCCTGGATGTACGTCACGCGCGGATCGAGCTCGGTGTGGAGCACGTTCTGGTGGTCGCCGTGCGAGTCGTTCACGAGGATCTCGGCGTTGGGCCAGATCGCGTAGATCGCCTCGGTGACGGCGTTCACCTCGTCGGTGAGGAGGCGGCGGCCGGTGGCGTAGTCCTTCCCTCCCGTCGAGGTCATCTCCGGCGTGCCGATCCCGCCGATCCCCTCCATGTCGACGGAGAGGAAGAGGTGCGGCGCCTCCTGCGCGGCGAGCGGCGCCGCGGCGAGCAGGACCGCCGAGAGCGCGACCGGGACGAGCGCGAAGCGGGCGGTGCGGGAGCGGGACATGAGGCCTCCAGGGATGGTCGATCGGGCGGGCGGCATGCAGACTACGCGCCCGCCGCCGCGCGGCCAACTGCGCGTACCGCCCCCGTTGCCTCCGCAGGCCGGCTTGGTCATCCTTGCGAATCCCGCCCGGCCCGCGCGCCCGCGTGCCGCCACCTCGACCGGTCGTCCTCCATGAGCCACTCGTTCGAGCGCATCGCCCGCCGCACCCAGCTCCTCGGTGAGTCCGTCATCCGCGAGATGAACGACATCGCGGAGCGACACCGAGCGGTCAATCTCGCGCAGGGCATGCCCGACTTCCCGGCTCCCGAGGTCCTCAAGGAGGCGGCGTGCGCCGCGATCCGCGCGGACCTGAACCAGTACGCGATCACGGACGGGGCTCCGGCGCTGCGGGAGGTGATGGCGGACAAGTACCGCGACTGGTACGGGCTCGAGTACGACCCGGAGCAGGAGATCACGATCACCTGCGGCGCGACCGAGGCGATGACGTGCGTGGCGCTCGGCCTGCTCGACCCGGGCGACGAGATCATCGTCTTCGAGCCCTTCTACGAGAACTACGCGCCGGACGCGGCGCTCGCGGGCGCCCGGCCGGTCTACCTGCGGCTCGACCCTCCCGGCTACGAGCTCGACGGGGACCGCCTGCGGGCCCTGGTCACGCCCAAGACCCGCGCGATCGTGGTGAACACGCCGAACAACCCGACCGGGCGCGCGTTCGACGTGGACGAGCTGCGGATCATCGCGGACGTCTGCCTCGAGCACGACCTCGTCGCGATCACGGACGAGATCTACGAGCACATCCTCTACGAGGGCGAGCACGTGCCGCTCGCCACGCTCCCCGGGATGCGCGAGCGGACCGTGATCATGAGCGGGATGTCGAAGACGTACAGCGTCACCGGATGGCGGATCGGGACCGTGGTGGGGCCCGCCTCGCTCTCGGCGGGCGTCCGGAAGATCCACGACTTCGCGACCGTGGGGACGGCCGCGCCCCTCCAGGAGGCGTGCGCCGTCGGGATCCGGGAGCTCGGGCCCGACTACTACCGCGACCTGATCGACGGGTACCGGGTCCGGCGCGACCTGCTCGTCGAGGGGCTGCGGAGCGCGGGGTTCCAGTGCGCCACGCCCAAGGGCGCCTACTACGTGATGGCCGACTTCTCGGCGATCAGCGACGAGGACGACTTCACGTTCGCGCGGCGGCTGATCGAGGAGGCGGGCGTGGGGACCGTGCCGGGGTCGAGCTTCTATCACAGCGAGGGCGCCGGACGGTCCCTCGTCCGCTTCGTGTTCTGCAAGCGCGAGGAGACGCTGCGGGAAGCCACCGAACGGCTCTCCAGCTTCGCCGCCCGCGTCTGAGGAGGGACTTCATGGGTGGAGGGAACGGGGACGCACCGGACGCGGCGGCGGCCGGAGCGGGCGACGACCTCGAGGGGACCAGGACGCTCACGGGAGAGGCGGTCCTCTTCGGCTTCGATTCCTCCGAGGTGCGGGTCCGCGTGCGACCCCGTGACCGCGGCTGGCGCATGGCGGGGGCCGCCCAGCGGCTCGGGGTGGGCCTCGTGGCGGCGCCCCTGCTCGGGCTGGTGCCGCCGCACGCGCCGTGGGCGCTCGGAGCCGTCGCGGCCGGAGCCATCCTGGCGCGCAGGCGCTGGACCGAGACGCACACGCTGCTGGAGGTCGAGGGCTCGTGCCCGCGCTGCGGCGAGGGGTTCCGCGTCTCCACGACGCGGCTCCGGCACCCCCACCCCCTCGAGTGCGACGGGTGCCACCACGTGAGCTCGCTCGTCGTGACGACCGAGGCGGCCTGACGGGATCTCCCGGGGCCGTGCCCCGGCTCACTCGCCCGCTTCGCGCAGCACCGGAAGGGGTGGGCCGCGGAAGGCGTCCCGCGACGCGAGCATCCCGATCACGACGGTGAGCCCCGAGACGCCGGCCCACACCACGAGCAGGCGGGCGGGCCCGGGCACCCACGACATCTCGAAGAGCGCCGGCACGAGCACGGCCGCCGCCCCCGAGGCGAGCAGGAGCCCCGCCGCCGTGGCGAGCGTGCCGAGCGCCACGTACTCGGCCAGGAAGACGGCGCGCACCTGCCCGCGTCGGGCGCCGAGCGTCCGCAGGAGCGCGCCCTCCCGGCGGCGCTGGTGCCGCGAGGTGGCGAGGGCCGCGGCCAGCACGAGGCCGCCCGCCACGCCGCTGAATCCTCCCAGGAAGCCCACCGCGCGCCGCACGGCGGAGAGCACCTCGTCGATCGCTTCCTGGACGCGCGAGAAGTCGAGCGCGGAGACGTTCGGGAAGGCCGAGACGAGCGCACGCTGCACGTCCTGGCGTGCCCCGGGGTCCTCGACGCGCGCGAGCACGATCATCGTCTGGGGCGCCCCGTCCAGGGCGCCGGGCTCGAGGACCGCGAAGAAGTTCGGCTCGAGCCGGTCCCACTCGACCCGCCGGAGGCTCGTGACCACGGTGGGAACGGGCACCCCCGACACCTCCCAGGTGATCGTGTCGCCGAGCTCGACCCGGAGGCTGCCGGCCACGTCCTCCTCGAGGGAGACGCCCGGAAGACCGCCCGTGTCGACGGCCGTGGCGTCCTCGGTCCCCGGCGTCCCGTCCCACCAGCGGCCCGCGACGAGCTCCTCGGCGCGTCCGACGAAGCTCCGATAGGAGTTGCGGTACTCGCGCCGGAGCGCCCACCCCTCGGGACGCTCCCCGCGCCGCGTCCGGTCGCGAAGCTCCTCCGGCGTCCGGCCGTTGATCTCCGCGATGCGCGACGGGACGAGCGGCGACACCTCCGCTCCGGCCCGGATCGGCCCGGGGAGCAGCCCGAGCACGCCCTCGACCTGGTCCGGCTGGACGTCGAAGAAGAGGACGTTCGGCCGTCCCTCCCCGAAGGCGCGCGTGAGGTCGTGCCGGATGCTCCCGTCCACCTCGAGCAGCGTGCCCACCACGAAGGCGCCGAAGCCGAGGGCGAGCGTCACGGAGCGCGTCTGGTTGCGCGGCCGGAAGAGGTTCGACACGCCCTGGCGCACCGGATAGGGTGCGCGCGCGGGAAAGAAGCGCCGGGTCGCGCGCGTGAGCGCGCCCGCCAGGAGCCAGAGGATCCCCGCGGCCACGAGCAGCCCCGCCGCGAAGCCGAAGCCGATGTCGGTCTCGGGCGCCTCGGCCACGCAGAGGATCACCACGCTCGCGAGCAGCGCGGCCCCCGCGGCGAGGCGCGCGGGATCGCGTCCCGCCGCCGGCTCGATGTCCGCGCGGAGCGCCTGCAGCGGCGTGATCCGCCGGACTTCGAGGAGCGGCACGAGCGCGAAGATGACCGCGACCCAGATCCCGATGCCGAGGCCGGCCAGCGCGGCGCCCGCGTCCCACGTCGCCCGCACCGACACGGGCAGCACGCCCTCGAGCAGCCGGGGCAGCGCCCGCTGCACGCCCATCCCGAGGGCCACGCCCGCCGCGGCGCCCATCGCGCCGAGCGCGGCGGCCAGGCCGAGGTAGGCGGAGAACGTCGTCCGCGTCCGCGCGCCGAGGCAGTGCAGGATCGCCACGTGCGCGCGCTTCTCCCGCACGTAGACGTCGATCGCGCTCGCCACGCCGATCCCGCCCAGGAGGAGCGCGCCGAGGCCCACGAGGCCCAGGAACCGGCCGAGGAATCGGACGCCGTTCGCGAGGCGCCGCGCCTGCTCGCCGGCGAGGGTGAAGCGGATGCTCGCCTCGGAGAGGCGCTCGCCCGCGCGGTCGCGGACGGCCCGGGCCTCGGCCTCGTCGGGGATCCGCAGGTAGGCCTCGTGCTCCGCCAGGCTCCCGAACCCGAGGAGGCCGGCCGCCTCCATCGTCTCGTGCGAGAGGTGGATCCGCGGGCCGATGGCCGTCTGGTAGCCCAGATCGGTCGGCAGGTCGTCGACCGTGCCGGCGATCTCGACCCGCGCGGCGCCGATCTCGAGCGAGTCGCGCACCTCGACCTGGAGCTGCCCGAGCACGGCCGGGTCCACGAGCACGCGTCCGGGCTCCAGGTGCGCGCCCCAGAGCCCCTGCGGGCGGGTGCGCGGGGCGCCGTGGAAGGGGTATCCCGGCTCGAGCGCGCGCACCTGGAGGAGCCGCACCACGTCGGAGCGGGGCGCGAGCACCATGGAGGAGAGCGTCGTCACGCGCGCGACGCCGTGCCCCGCCGCCGCGAGCGAATCGAGGAAGGACGCCACCGCCGGCGGGAAGGCCGCCTCGCCGGAGAGCCGTGCGTCGGCGCCCATGAGCACCTCGGCCTCCCGCTGGAACGCGCGCACCACGTCCGAGCGGAAGGACTGGATGGCCACGAGCGCCGCCACGCCGATGGCGATCGAGGCCATGTAGGGACCGACGCGGCGGAGGCCGTGACGGGCCTCCCGGCGCGCGAGCCGCCAGGCGGCTCGCGCCTGCGAGGACGCGCCGGTCCCGCTCACGCGGCCTCGTCGGACACGATCCGGCCGTCGGAGAGCCGGATCACCCGCCCCGCCCGTCCGGCGAGCTCGGGATCGTGCGTGACGAGCACGAGCGTCGTGCGCGCCTCGCGGTTCAGCTCCTCGAGCATCCGCACCACGCCCGCGCCCGTCTCCCGGTCGAGGTTGCCCGTGGGCTCGTCGGCGAACAGGATCCGCGGACGGTGCACGAAGGCGCGCGCGACCGCGACCCGCTGCTGCTCCCCGCCCGAGAGCTGGACCGGGTAGTGGTCGGTCCGGTCGCCGAGGCCCACGCGCTCGAGCAGCGAGCGCGCCCGTTCGCGCGCCCCCGCGTGCTCGCCGCGCAGCTCGAGGGGCACCATCACGTTCTCGAGCGCGGTGAGCGTGGGCAGGAGGTGGAACGACTGGAAGACGAAGCCGATCCGCTCCGCGCGAAACCCCGCGCGCGCGTCCTCGGTAAGACGCCCCAGGTCCTGCCCGTCGACCACGACCCGCCCGGCGCTCGGCTCGTCGAGGCCGGCCAGGAGGCCGAGGAGCGTCGTCTTGCCGCTCCCGGACGGTCCGACGATCGCGACCACCGACTCCGCGGCGATGCCGAGATCGATCCCGCGGAGCACGGGTAGCATCCGGCCTCCGCTGCGGTACCGCTTCTCGAGACCCTCCGCCACGATCATCATGCGCGTCCGCCCTCTCGCTCCGCTGCTGCTGCTCCTCGGCCTCGCGCCGCTCGGCTGCGGCCCCGCCGACCCGGGCGCCGGAGCCCCCGGCGCGGCCGAAGCCCGGGAGGCGCCCCCGGGCACGACCGACGCGGCGTCGTCCGCCCTCCCCGCGGCGCCGAACGGCGACCTCCCGGAGGACCCGCGCCCGGTCGTGGTCTTCCTCGGCACGAGCCTCACCGCCGGATACGGCCTCGCGAGCGAGGACGATACCTACGTGCGGCGCCTGGCGGAACTCGCCGCGGACGAGGGCCTCCCCTTCCGCGCGAGAAACGCCGGGGTCAGCGGGGACACGAGCGCGGGGGGGCTGCGCCGGCTCGACTGGGTCCTCCAGCAGCCCCTCGACGTGCTCGTCGTGGAGCTCGGGGCCAACGACGGACTCCGCGGTCTTCCGACCGACGCCCTCCGGGACAATCTCGTCGCGATCGTCCGTGGCACGAGGGAGCGCCACCCGGACGCGCGCATCGTCCTGGTCACGATGGAGGCGCCCCCGAACCTCGGGGCCGCCTACACGGAGCGCTTCCGCTCGGTCTTCGCGGAGGTCGCGGAGGCGGAGGGCGTGATCCTCGCGCCGTTCCTCCTCGAGGGCATCGCGGGCGACCCAACCCTGAACCAGGGCGACGGCATCCACCCCACCGCGGAAGGACACGAACGAATGGCCCGAAACCTCTGGCCCGCGCTGCGCCGGGCGCTCGCGGCCGAGGAGGCGCTCCGGTGAGCGGCCCGGGCGACGCGCGACCCGGGCCGGCGGGGGGCCTCGCCACCGGCCTCGGCGCGAAGATCCTCGGGGGCGCCGCCGCGTTCCTCCTCCTCCTGCTCGCGATCGGCTTCCTCCTCCCGAGCCGCTGGGAGGCCTCCGCCTCGGCGCTCGTGCCCGCGAGTGTGGACGACGTCTTCCCGCTCCTCGACGCACCCGAGGGGTGGCGACGGTGGACGACCTGGCCGGACTCCGGCGTGGTCCGCGAGGGGCCCGAGCGGGGTGCGGGGGCCTCGATGGCGTGGAGCAACGCGGACGTCGGAAGCGGCCGGTTCACGATCGAGGAGGCCGTGCCCCACGAGCGGGTGCGCTACGTCGTGAACGTGAACGAGGGCGCGATGCGCACGGAGGGCACGCTCACGCTCCGCGCCGAGCAGGGCGGCGTGCGGGTGGAGTGGCACGAGGCGGGAGACCTCGGCCGGAATCCCCTGATGGGCTACTGGGGGCTCTTCATGGAGGAGGCGCAGGCGGCCGAGCTCGCCAAGGGGCTCGACCGCCTCGCCGCGCTCGTCAGCGACTCCGCGCGAACTCGATGAGGTCGCGGTTGCTCTTGGTCTTCCGCATCGCGCCGAGGAGCTCGAGCATCGCGTCGGACACGCCCTGTCCCGCGAGCTGGCGCCGCATCGCGTGGGAGAGCCGGAGCGCGTCCTCGTCCAGGAGCAGCTCCTCCTTCCGCGTGGCCGAGGCGGAGAGGTCGATCGCCGGGTAGATCCGCTTGTCCGCGAGCTCCCGCGAGAGCACGAGCTCGCTGTTGCCGGTCCCCTTGAACTCCTCGAAGATCACCTGGTCCATCCGCGATCCCGTGTCGACGAGCGCGGTGGCGATGATCGTGAGCGATCCCCCGCCCTGCGTCTCGGAGATCTTCCGCGCGCTCCCCAGGAAGCGCTTGGGCTTCTCGAGCGAGTTCGCGTCGAGGCCGCCGGACAGCGTCTTCCCGCTCCCGTTCTCGAGCGTGTTGTAGGCGCGGGCCATCCGGGTGATCGAGTCGAGGATGATCACCACGTCCTCGCCCTGCTCCACGCGGCGGCGGGCGCGCTCCAGCGTCATCTCCGCGACCTGCGCGTGCCGCTCGGCCGGGCGGTCGAAGGTGGAGGCGATCACCTCGCCGAAGCCGCACTGCTCCATCTCGGTGACCTCCTCGGGGCGCTCGTCCACGAGGAGGATCATGAGATGGCACTCGGGATTGTTCGTGACGATCCCCTGGGCGACCGCCTGGAGCACGGTCGTCTTCCCGGCCTTGGCGGGCGCGACGATCATCGCGCGCTGGCCCTTTCCGAGCGGGCAGAAGAGGTCGATGACCCGCCCCGTGTAGTCCGGCTCGCCCAGGACCATCCGCCCGCACTCGAGCTTGAGCTGCTCGTCCGGGTGGACCGCCGCGAGACGCTGGAAGTCCGGGCGGCGCTTCGCGTCCTCGGGCGGGTGATCGTTGACCAGCGCCAGGTGCGCCAGCGGCGCGCTCTTCCCTGGTCGCGGCGGGTTACCCACGATCCCCATCAGCTCGTCGCCGGTCCGCAGGCCGAACTTCTGGATGATCCGCGAGCTGACGTAGATGTCGTCGTCGCTCGGCGTGTAGCCGGCCTCGCGTCGGCGGATGAAGCCGGATCCGCTCCCGAGGACCTCGAGCAGGCCCAGCGGACGCGACATCGCCATGAGCTCGGCGGGATCGTCGGGCAGCTCGATCTGCGCCTCGGGCTCGTTGCGTTGATCCTGGGGCTCGGTGCGGCGGTCGCGTCGCCGCCCGCGACGGCGACGGTTGCCGCGCCGGGGCTTGCGGGAATTACCGCCCTGCTGCTGGTCTTGGGATTCGGACATGGACGATGATGGTTGCCGGATGCGGTCGTTCGGCGGCGCCACGTGCGCGCGCTTGCATCCGTCGGGAGGTGACGCCTCGGCCGCGTGAGTACCGCGGCTCGCGTCCATCGGGCCGGCCAGGGGGCCGCGCCGGTGCCGACGGGGTGACGTCGGCTGGACGAGCCTAAATGTTGGATCTTTCGATCCGAGGAGCAAGGTCGACGCTCCGAACCGGCTCCCCGGGCCCTCCGGGGGCGCTCCGCACGCCCTCTCCTGCCGACCCGTTTCGGGTACACCGGACCGGCCTCGATGTCCCCGACCATGGACAGCGCCCGGACACGCCTCGGGGCACAAATGCGCCCAACCCGTTGTATAACAAGCAGATCGCTCGTTTCAGCGGCACTGGCACATCCCCTGCACTCGCGGACGAGCGGATCTCAATGCGAGGAGGACATCGTGAGCACCCCGTTTCGGTCACTCCTGCTGCTGGCCACCGCGGCCACGCTGGCCGCGGCCCCGGCTTCGGCGCAGTCCCGCGTCGCCGTAGCCTTCGACTCGGGCCCGCTGTTCACCGGGATCGGCTTCGGAGCCGGCTACTACGACCACGGCAGCTCGGTGTTCGTGGGCGTCTCGCTCGGCACCTATCACGCTCCCGCGTACGGGATCTACGACGTCTACAGCTACAGCGCGCCGGTGCACACCTACGTCAGCTACTCGAGCTGCTGGGACCGCTACTGGCACGACTACTGGAGCCCCTGGCCGGGGTGGTACGACTCGTGTGTCGCATACGGCCCGGTCCACTACAGCTCCTTCCGCGTGCGGAGCTGGCTCTACCGGTCCAGCTACTACCATCCGCGCTACGTGTACGTGCGCGATCCGTACGTGGCCCCGTGGGGCCCCTACTGGGCCTACGACCCGTGGGGCTCGTACTGGGACGGGTATCGTGACGGCTGGTTCGACGGCCGGCGCACGCGCACGGTCTACGCCTACGGCGGCCGGACCGGCTATGCGGTGTACCGCCCCTCGCCGCTGGCGCTCGCCTCGACCTCGTTCAAGGAGAACCCCTCGGCCGGCTCGGCGCGAACCGCCCGTCGGCGCGCGGAGGGCGCCGCCCCCGCGGCCACGGCGATCGCGTCGGACCGGACGTCCGGGCGCGTCCTCCCGGCCTCGGGCCGGAGCGCGGTCGGCCGGACCGCGGGCGCGGAGTCGGCGGAGCGCGCCGGACGCGTCGGACGGGCCGCCGAGTCGTCCAGGCCTTCCGGGCGGATCGCCGCGCCCTCGCGCGCGGACGAAACGACCCGTGCCGCCGACGGCGCGCGCGCCGGTCGGGCGGCCGCCTCCCGCCCGAGCACGTCGAGCGCGCGCAGCGGGTCCGAGCGCCCCTCCGGCAGGCTCTCGCCGGCGGATGCGCGGACCCGGCCGGAGTCCTCCGGGCGTGCGGCGCCGTCCCGGCCCCCCGACGCGACGGATCGTCCGTCCCGGGCGGCGCCGTCCCGGCCCTCCGCCGCGAGCGACCGCCCCTCGAGGGCGGCGCCGGCGGAGCGGCCCTCCGCCCGGATCACCGACGGCCGCGGGGCGAGCGCGCAGCCCGGCCTGGCGTCCGGCGACGACGACCAGGAGCGGCCCACGCTGACGCGCCGGCCGTCCGGTCGGGCCGGGGCGGCGCCCTCCCGGAGCCCGTCGGCGCGCCCGAGCGAGCCGTCCGCGCGTCCCGCGCCCGAGCGCGGGGCGCGGCCCTCGACACCCTCGCAGCAGCCCTCGGCGCGGCCCGCTCCTTCGCGGGCGCCGTCGGCCGCCCCCTCGCGCGAGCCCGCGACGCGCTCGGCGCCGGCGCGTGGCGGCGCCGAGCGGGCCGCGCCCGCCCGGCAGCCGTCCGCACGGCCGGCTCCCTCACCGGAGCCCAGCGCGCGGCCGGCCCCTTCCTCTTCGCGCGGCTCGTCCCGGGCTCCCGCGCGCCGGCCCGGCTCGGAGCTCTGAGCGACGTCCTGCTCGGCAACGCCGCGTCCGGCCCGAGGTCCGGACGCGGCGCCCCCACCCCCGCTCCCTTTGACGGCCCACCCGGCGAGCGCGCATGTTTCCAGGGTGAGGGGGCGCGTACGGCGCCGTCGTCTTCACAGCCCGGAGCATGATGCGCATGTGGGTCGTTCGAGGACCCGAGCGGCGGAAGAATCCCGACCGCCGATCGCACGGCGAGCGTCGCTCGCGCGGGGAGCGCCGCACGGGACAGCTCGGCCCGCGAGGGGATCGACGGAGCTCGCACGATCGCAGGACCGGGGAGCGCCGGGCGGGCACGGACCGCCGTGGCGCGACCGTCGACCGCTGAGGCGCCGCGGCCCTACATCACGCCGAGCGCGCGGAGCACCGCCCAGACGACGATGGATCCGATGGCGGTCGCGCCAGAGCCCATGGTGACGGGCTGGTCGGCGAGCAGCCGTCGCACGAGGCGCCGGTCCTCGGAGAAGATGCTCCGCACGGACTCCATGATCGCCCAGCCGACGAAGAACCCGGGGATCATGATCCAGAGGACGCTCATGCCGCCTCCCCGGCGCGGGATTCGGGCCGGTTCCTAGAAGATGTTCGCCTCGAGCGGACGCTCCCGCTCGAAGCGGTCGTGCGCGAAGGCGCCCACGTCGATCGTGCGGCTCGCCCCGTCCGCCACGATCTCCGAGACCGCGAGCCCGGTGGCGGGCGCGTGCATGATTCCGTGACCGGAGAAGCCGCACGCGTCGATCCACCCCGGCGCGCCCGGATGCGCACCGATGATCGGGCTGTGGTCGGGCGAGACCTCGTAGTACCCCCACCAGCTCCCCTTCAGGTCGATGCCGAGGTCGCCCCACCACGGGAACCGCTCGACGCCCGTCATCAGCACGTGCTCCATCCACCCCTCGTCGAGCCCCTCGGTGAACCCGAACTCCTGCCCCAGGTCGTCGAGGCCGATGAGCACCCGGTCACCCTCCGAGCGCAGGTACACCCCGGTCGCGAGATCGATGCTGAGCGGGTAGGTGCGGGTGTCCTCGATCGGAGCGCTGAGGAAGATCTGGATCCGCTTCGGACCCACCGGCACCTCCAGCCCCGCGAGCGCCGCGACGCCGCCCGACCAGGCGCCGGCGGCGTTCACGAGCGTTCCCGTGGAAACGCGCGCGCCATCGGCCAGGCCGACCGACCATCCGGTCCCCTCTCGGCGGATCGAGGCCACGGGCGCGCGGAAGCGGAAGGTGACCCCGAGCTCCCGGGCCATGGCCACCCACGCATGGGTCGCCATGTGCGGATCGATCACGCCGTCCCAGGGGCCGTAGGTCGCGCCGGCGAGCCCCTCCGGCTCGAAGGGCACGAACCGCAGCGCCTCCGCCGGGGTGAGCACCTCCACGGGCGCGCCGAGCGCGCGCTGCAGCTCCACCGACTCGAGGTGCCGCTCCCAGCGATCCTCGGGGACGAGCAGCAGGTACCCGATCGGCCGGTAGCCGATCTCCCGGCCGTGTTGCTCGCCGAACGTCCGGTACACGGGGAGCGAGTGCATGGAGAGGCGGATGTTCGCCTCGGTGGTGAACTGCACCCGCACGCCCGCCGCGCTCCGCCCCGTGGAGCCCATGGCGGGCGCCTCCTCGCGCTCGAGCACGAGCACCCGGAGGCCTCGCGACGCGAGATGGTACGCGCAGGAGGCGCCGACGATGCCGGCACCGACGACGACGACGTCGGGGTTCTCGGAGCTCAAGGGCCCGTTCCGCGTTTCGGGTGAGTCGCGCAGGGCGCGCGTACCACCGGGCGACCCGTACGTTCCCGCGGCGTCCCCGGTCCGGGGCGTTGCGCTCCGGGGGCCGTCGGAGGCATCGTCCGGGCTCGCCCCAGCATCCCCGGACCGGAGGTCCCATGCGCGCAGCCCCCGCAGGCGTCGCCTCGGGCGCCCTGCTCGAGTACTCGGTCGTCTTCACCGATCGGGCGCTGAACCACATGTCGGCCGCCTTCCAGGAGGTGATGCGCGACATCTCCGGCACCCTGCGCGGCGTGTACGGCGCGGAGCGCGCCATCGTCGTCCCGGGGAGCGGCACCTTCGGGATGGAGGCCGTGGCCCGGCAGTTCGCCACGGACCGGCGCTGCATGGTGCTCCGGAACGGCTGGTTCAGCTATCGGTGGACGCAGATCTTCGAGACCTGCCGGATTCCGGCCTCGGAGACCGTGCTTTCGGCCCGCGCCGTCGCGGACACGCCCGAGGCGCCCTTCCGGCCGGCGCCGATCGAGGAGGTGGTCGCTACGATCCGCGCGGAGCGCCCCGAGGTGGTCTTCGCCGCCCACGTCGAGACCGCGTCGGGCCTGCTCCTGCCGGACGACTACCTCCAATCCGTCGGGGAAGCGGCGCGCGAGGCGGGCGCGCTCTTCGTGCTCGACTGCATCGCCTCCGGCGCCCTCTGGGTCGACATGCGGGCGCTCGGGATCGACGTCCTCGTCAGCGCACCCCAGAAGGGCTGGAGCGGACCGGCCTGCGCCGCGCTCGTCATGCTCGGTCCGCGCGCGGCCGAGCGTCTCGGCGCGACGCGCAGCACGAGCTTCGCCTGCGACCTCGCGCGCTGGAACGAGATCATGACCGCGTACGAGCAGGGCGGGCACGCCTACCACGCGACGATGCCGACCGACGCGCTGCGCGCGTTCCGCGACGCGATGCGCGAGACGGTCGAGCTGGGACTGGACAACGCGCGGGAGCGGCAGATCGAGCTCGGACGCCGCGTGCGCGCCTCCCTCGAGCACCGGGGCTTCCGGAGCGTCGCGGCGGGCGGCTTCCAGGCGCCCGGGGTGGTCGTGAGCTACACCACGGATCCGGAGATCCGGAGCGGGCGGGCGCTGGCCGCGCTCGGGCTGCAGATCGCGGCCGGGGTGCCGCTGCGCTGCGGCGAGCCGGAGGACTTCAGCACCTTCCGCGTCGGCCTCTTCGGCCTCGACAAGCTCCGCGACGTCGACGCCACGGTGGGCCGAATCGACGAGGCCTTCGACACCCTCGCGCGGCGGGGGGCGGCGTGAAGCACCTCCCCGAGCTCTTCGCGCGTAACCGGGCGTGGGCCGAAGGCCGGCGCGCCGCGGATCCCGACTACTTCGCCGCGCTCGCCCGCCAGCAGCGGCCCTCCTATCTCTGGATCGGCTGTGCCGACAGCCGGGTGCCCGCGAACGAGATCGTGGGGCTCCCCCCCGGGGAGCTCTTCGTGCACCGGAACGTCGCGAACGTCGTCGTGCACACGGACCTGAACTGCCTGTCCGTGCTCGAGTTCGCCGTCCGCGTCCTGCACGTCCCGCACATCATCGTGTGCGGGCACTACGGCTGCGGCGGCGTGGCGGCCGCCTGGCGCCGCGAGCCGGTCGGATTGCTGGACAACTGGCTGCGTCACGTCCAGGACGTGGCCGCGCGCCACCGGGACGCGCTCGAGGCGATCCCGGACGAGCGCGCGCGACTCCACCGGCTGAGCGAGCTCAACGTGCTCGAGCAGGCCGTGAACGTCTGCCGCACGAGCGTCGTCCAGCAGGCCTGGCGCGCGGGCGAGCCGTTGACCGTGCACGGCTGGATCTACGCGCTCGAGGACGGACTCCTCCGCGACCTCGAGTTCGCCGTCAAAGGCCCCGAGGAGGTGGAGGAGACCTTCCGCGACGCCGTCGAGCGTCCCCTTCCGGTTTCGGCGTAGGGCCGCCCGCGCGCCGGGGCCGCTCAGGTCGGCGCGCCCACCTGCTCCTGCTGGGCTCCCGCGCGCGGGGAGGCCGCGCCCAGGTCCGGTTTTTCGCCCCGCGGCCGCATCCGCTCCGTCCGGAACTCCCCGCGCCCGTCCATCGACCGCCCGCTGCTCCACCGGCCGAGCGGCACCGGCACCTCCTCGGTGACGCCGAAGGTCATGAAGGTGTAGCTCACGTCCTGCAGCTCCTCCTCCTGCGGGAAGCTGGTCGGGATCGGGTGCGCCTGCGGCCCTCCGAGCTCCTCCCAGGCCGCGAGCCACTGGTTCTGGTGCATCGTGTCCCGCGCGATGAGGAACCGGAGCATGTCCTTCATGCCCGGATCGTCGGTCATCTTGTAGAGCTGGCACGCCAGCATGCGCCCCGTGGACTCGGCGACCACGTTGGCCAGCATGTCCGCAGCGGTGTTGCCGCTCGCGTAGACGTGGCTCCCGTCGAAGGGATGTCCGCTCGCGTCCACGGGAAGCGCGACCATCGCGGCGCTGATCACGTGCCGGACGTTCATCCCGCCCAGCACGGCCTCGATCATCGGATCCTTGGCCGCCTTCTCCTGCTCGAGGGGCGCGCCCTCGAGGTTGAGCGCGACCGCCGTGGCGAGCATCTCGATGTGCGCCATCTCCTCGGTGCCGGTCTCGAGGAGCATGTCGCGGTACTTCGCGGGGCCGCGCGCGCCCCACGCCTGGAAGAGGTACTGCAGGCAGACCCGCATCTCCCCCTCGATCCCGCCGATCGCCTGCTGGAGCGCCTTCGCGAACAGGGGATCGGGTCGGTCGACGCGGACCGGGTACTGGAGCTTGCCACCGTCGTGATAGAACATGCGCGAACCCTCCTGCACGTCGGGAAACGGAAGCCGGGGGCATGCGGGGGGTGCAACGGACGTGCCCGGATCGAGCGGCGAGCACGGGACGCGCGGCGGGCGGCCGCCGGGCAACGGAACGCGCCTACCGGCGCCCCGCGTCGTGCAGCGCCTCGGAGGCGCGCTCCTCCTCCACGGTCCCCGCGTCCTCCCGCTCCGTCGTCTTCACGAAGCAGCGCAGCACCTCCGCGACGCCCCAGGCCTGAGAGATGCAGCCGCGCGGACGGTGCGGAGGATCCCCGTCGAAGATCTCCGCGATGCTGCCGAGCCCGAACTCGCCGAGGTGCGCGATCAGGCCGTCCAGGAACCGGCGGGCCTCCGCGCGCCGATCGGGCCGGGTCCGGAGCCAGGCGTCGACGAACGGGCCGATGAGCCAGCTCCAGACGGTGCCCTGGTGGTACGCCGCGTCGCGGGTTCGCAGGTCGCCGAAGTAGGTGCTGCAGTAGTCCGGGTGGCCGGGCGCGAGGCTGCGCAGGCCCACCGGCGTGAGGAGCCGCTCCTCCACGGCCCGTACCACGGGCTCCCATCGCTCGGGATCGAGCACCGGGTGCGGCAGCGAGACCGCGAAGATCTGGTTCGGACGGAAGGCGTCGTCGTCCCCGTCCTCCCCGTCGACCACGTCGTAGAGGTAGCGCTCCTCCTCGATCCAGAAGCGCTGGTTGAAGGACGACCGCACCCGTCCGGCGCGCTGCTCGAGGCGCCGCGCGTGCTCCCGGTCGCCCTCCGTCCGCTCCCACTCGGCCATCGCACGGAGCGCGTTGTACCACAGCGCGTTGATCTCCACCGCCTTCCCGCGCCGCGGCGTGACGACGAAGTCGCCGTACTTCGCGTCCATCCAGGTGAGCTGGTAGCCCTCGGCGCCCTGACGGAGGAGCGCGTCCCGGTGGTCCATCCCGATCCCGAAGCGCGTCCCCCGCACGTGCGCCTCCATGATCGTGCGGAGGGTGGGCAGCAGGTCGCGCAGCGTCTCGCGGTCCCCGGTCTCGGAGACGTAGCGGTCGAGCGCGTGGAAGAACCAGAGGGTGGCGTCGGCCGTGTGGTAGAGGCCCTCCTCCCCGCCTTCCGGGAAGAGGTTCGGGATGAGCCCGTCGCGCACGTGCGCGCCGAACGTCCGCAGGATTCCCCGCGCCTCGAGCGCGCGGCCCGTCACGAGCGCCAGCCCCTCCAGCGAGATCATCGTGTCCCGACCCCAGTCGGTGAACCAGTGATAGCCCGCGATGACGCTGCGCTCCTGGACGGCGTTCCCGGGGGCCGCCCGGAGCGGGCGCACGAGGAACTGGTCGGCCGCGAGCACGAGATCGGGGCCCGCCCCCTCGCGGGCCGCCGGATGCGCGGCGTCGATCAGCGCCCGCCGGCGCGCGCGCTCCTCGTCGAAGAGGCGCCGCGCCTCGTCGAGCGTGGGGAGCGGCCGGTCGGCCTCCGTGGAGGCGACCAGGAGCACGTGCACACCCGGCTGCAGCCGGGCCCGCCACGCACCCGGGGACCAGGTGTCGCCCACCGCGCCGTAGCCGCGGCTCGCCTCGACGCGGTAGATGAACTCCGGCACGACGCGGGGATCCGGGTACAGCGTCCCCCCCTCGAAGAAGCGGATGCGCAGGTCCGGGAACCCCTCCACGCCCGGGATGCGGAATCCTTCGCCCTCCGGGATCGCGCGGTACCCGGGCTGGAGCGGTCGATCGACGGGCACGTCGTGCTGACGGAAGCGGACCATCGGCCGGAGCTCCAGCTCCACCGGGTCGCCCCGGAGGAGCCGGTGCGCGACCACCACCACGTTCCGCCCGTGCGGGATCATGAGGCGCTTCTCCAGCACGCGGCCGGCGATCCGGTACGTCCAGACCGGGAGCCCCCACTCCAGGCTGAACTCCGTCAGATGCCGGGCGCCGTGCAGGTCGAGCGCCTCGGGCCGCTCCTCCCCGCCGAGCCGGACCGAGCGGCCGGTGCCCAGGTGCACGTCCTCGACCAGGTCCGAGAGCGTGAGAATCCGCCCGAGGGGCGGCGGGTGCGCGGCGACGAGCAGGCCGTGGTACCGGCGCGTCGCGGCGCCCGACAGCGTGCTCGAGGCGTAGCCGCCCAAGCCGTTCGTGACGAGCCACTCCCGCTCGACCAGGGGCGCCCAGTCCGGCGTCTCGCCCTCCCGCCACCAGGACGCGCGGTGGACGTCCACGTCGCGTTGCAGGGTGAAGGGGCTCACGGCGACCCTCCGGGAGGCCCGGCGGGAAGCAGCACCACCGCGGAGGCCGAGGGAAGATTCCACGACTCGGTCTCGACGGGCGGCGTGCCGTTGCCGCCGTACTGCGGCGCCTCGCTCGACCAGGCCAGCCGCCACCGGCCTCCCGGGGGCGGCGCGAGCAGCGGCTCCGGCGCGTGCACGAGGCGGAGATCGCGGCCCAGGTTCACGAGCATCAGCCGCTCGAGCGCCGGCCGCCCGTCCGGGCTCCACCACCGCAGCACGAACGCCTCCTCCCCGAGCACGGCTCCGTCGATCGCGGTCGGAACGGCACCGGAGAAGACCGGGTCCCGGGACCGCAGCGCCAGGAGATCGCGGTGCAGGCGGAAGGCCCAGGCGTTCCGCTCGCGCTCGGACCAGTCCAGCCGGCAGCGCCGGAACGTCTCGACCGACGCGGGATCGGGGAGGTTCGCCCGCGCCTCCTCGGTGCCGAGGCTCTCGAACTCCGCGAGCTGGCGGGCGCGTCCGCGGCGGGTGGCCCGGGCCAGCTCCGGGAGCTGATCGGCGAAGTACAGGAAGGGCGCCGAGGACGCGAACTCCTGCCCCTGGAAGAGGAAGGGCGTCTGCGGACCCAGGAGCTGGACGGCGACCATGGCCCGCCAGCGCCCGGGACTCGTCATCCGGTGGAGCCGCGTCCCGTGCAGGCTGTTCGCGACCTGGTCGTGGTTCTCCAGGTAGTGGAGGAAGGCCCCGGGCGGGATCCCTCGCGTCGACGTGCCGCGGCGCTTGTCCTGCCAGGCGTACCACTGCCCCTGGTAGAGGAACCCGTGCTTGAGCGCGGAGACGAGCTCCTGCGCCGTGCCCCGATGGTTGCGGTAGTAGGCCTGCCGGCGGCCGGTCAGGGCCACGACGGCCGAGTGGTGGAAGTCGTCGTTCCCGAGCATGTCGAGCCCGTGCCCGCCCTGCTCCGGCGCACGCACGAGGCGGGTGTCCTGCGGCTCGTTCTCCGCCACGAGCAGGACCCGGCGCTCGCCGGCGCTCCGGCGCGCCTCCCGCGACAGCGCCGCGAGGATGTGGTCGGGACCCGTGTCGTGTAGGTCCTGCGTGGCGTCGAAGCGGAAGCCGTCGAAATGGTACTCGCGGATCCAGTGGCGGACGTTCGCCAGGAAGAACGCGCGGACCTCTGCCGAGCGGGGCCCGTCGAAGTTGGGCGTGTCGCCCCAGTCGGTCTTGTGGGTGCGGCTGAAGTAGTCGCGGCTGAACGCCCAGAGATAGTTGCCGTCGGGGCCCAGATGGTTGTAGACGACATCCAGAATGACGGCGATCCCGTGCGCGTGCGCCCGGTCCACGAAGACCCGCAGGTCGTCCGGCGTGCCGTACCGGTGATAGGGCGCGAAGAGCAGGACGCCGTCGTAGCCCCACCCGTAGTCGCCCGGGAAGTCGGCGACCGGCATCATCTGGATCGCGTCGACGCCGAGCTCGCGCAGGTGCGGGAGACGCTCCGCCGCCGCCGCCCACGTCCCCTTCGGCGTGAAGGTCCCCGGGTGCATCTCGTAGAGCACCGGGGTCCGCCCGCGCGGCGGGCCCTGCCAGCCGTCGTCGGTCCAGCGCCAGGCGTCGGGATCGACGACCACGGACGGTCCGTGGGGCCCCTCGGGCTGCCACCGGGACGCCGGGTCCGGATAGGCGCGGCCGTCGTCGAGCCGGAACCGGTAGCGCGTGCCCGGGCCCGCGCCGGGCAGGAGCGCGGCGTGGTAGCCGTCCCGCTCCGGCTCGAGCGGGTGGACGTCGGCGCCGGCGCCGACGCGTGCCGGGAGGATCTCCACCGCCACCGTCCGCCCGGGCGCCCAGACCCGGAAGTGCGTGCCGTCGGGGCCCGGCTCGGCGCCCACCGGCAGCCGGCGCACGCGTGTAGCCGTGGGGGCCGCGCGGATCATGGGCGCGCCCCCGACCCGAGACGCGGGTGCCTCACCTGAGGGACGCGTCGAGAGCTTCGCCGAGCGCGTCGGCGAAATCCTTCGCGGCGCGGCGCTCCTGTCCGAGGATCTCCTCCACCACCCGCGCCGTCTCCGCGTCGCCGGCGCGCTCGGCCACCCGGCGGAGCTGCTCGTAGCCGCCGATCTCCAGGTGCTCGAACGCGTAGGCGAAGGCGGCGAGCTTCGGCGCGGTGTCCGGCTGCGCCTGGAAGAACATCCCCCAGTTGAGCGCCCCGAAGCGCAGGGCGGCGTCCTTCAGGACGGACCGGTGCTCCCCGATCGCCTCCAGGCGCTCCTCGAGCGCCGCCTGCTGCCGGCGCGTCTCGGCATGGTGTCGCTCGAAGAGCGCCTTCCAGGTGGCGCTCTCGATCATCCGGTCGCCCGACGAGAGGAGCTGGAGCGACTGGGCCTCGATCGCGTGCGCGTCGGCCAGGTAGGTGCCGAGCTTCTCGGACGGCGAACGGTCGGGGCCGCGCTCCAGAGACGCCTCCACGGTGCGCCCGAAGAGATCGGCGATGCGCTCCATCATCGAGCGCTCCTGGTCGCGAATCTCGATCGCGACGCGCGCCACCTCACCCTCCCCGGCCCGCTCGGCCGTGCGCGCCAGCACCTCGTACGCCGCCCACTCGAGCGCCTCGTAGGAGTACGCGTGCGCCGCGAGCTTCCCCGGCGTGTCCACCTGGGAGCGGGCGAAGAGCACGAAGCCCTGCCCGCCCGCGCGCATCACCAGGTCCCTGGCGCGCGAGGGCGACGCCTCCCGCGCCGCCAGCAGCGCCTCGATCCGGCGTTGCTGCTCCCGGGTCTCCTCGAGGTGGTCGCGGAGGATCCGCGCCAGCTCGGGCTCCCCCGCGATATCCGGCGCGCGCTCGAGCTGCTGCAGCGACTGTTCCTCCAGGGCGTGCACGTCGATGAGGTAGCTCGTGAGACGATCGTGGGCAACGTCCTGGTGCATAATCGGATCCGGGATCGAATTCGACCGACGCGCGAACCCCGGCCGGGGCCGCCCGCGGCCCCCCAGGGGGATGCAAAGCCCATGCCTCCGGGCACCGGCAGCCCGGGGCACGCGTCGTGCACCGACGGGGTATCACCAGATCCTCGAACCGGGGCGAACAGCATGCACAAGGAAGTGGGATCCCGCAGGCGTTGGTCGGGCGCGGCCGAGCGGCCGCCTCGCGGAGACCGGGGACAGCGCCGAGATCCGGACACGCCCTCGGCCACGGAGCACGGCACGGAGGAGGAGAAGGAGCGCGCGATCGCGCACGCGGAGGAGCGGGTGACGGAGGCCTCCGAGGACTCGTTCCCCGCGAGCGACCCGCCCGCCTGGATCCCCGGTTCCGCGACCCCGTGCTCGGAGACCGTGCGGGAGCGACTGGAGCGGGAGCACCGCGCCGAGGAGGTCGGAACGAGGCGCTAGCGCTCCTCGGGCGCGAGCGCGCGCAGGTCGAGGTCGCGCACGGCCTCCCAGGCGAGCTCCCAGCGGCCCTCACCGCAGAGGCCCCGCAGACCCGCGTCCTCCCATGCGGCCGCTCCGGCCGCGAGGCAGGCTTCGCGCACGGCGTGCGCGTGCGCGAGCCGCTCCTCGTCCAGCGCGCGCACGATCCGCGCCGTGGCGATGACCTGCCCCGCGTGGCGGCGGGAATGCTCGGCCGCATGCCACAGGAGCCCCAGGACGGTGCTCGGAAGGCCGGCCCGGCCCACCGCCCGCGGCTCGAGCAGCGTCTCCGGAGCGGTGCGCCGCACGACGTCGAGCGCTGCGTCGAAGCCGGAGCGGAGACCGTCGAGCAACGAGTCGAGGCTCTCGGGCGGATCGCCGGGGTCACCTTCCCGGGCGAGCGCCTCCCGCTGCGCCTCGTCCAGACCCTCACCCCGCGCGTAGGTGAGGAGGCGGTCGAGGGCCCCCGGCACGTGCCGCAGATGGAAGCCCACGGACGCGGCCCCGCCGGGGCGCGCCCACACGAGCGGGCCCGGGAGATCCCGCACCGCTCCCTCGATGTCCTCGCGCGCGTCCACGAGCGAGTGCGCCACCGGCATCAGCAGCTGCGGCACCCCCTCGATCGGACCTCGTAGCCAGGCTTCGGTCGCCATCGCTCCTCCCTGGGATCGTTCGTCGTGTGGTACGAGACGTCCGGACGCGCGCCCCGCGCTCCCCGCGCTCACGACTCCAGCACGGTGAAGGCGCAGCGCGCCCGCTCGCCGCTCCGGTCGCAGTGCTCCCGCACGCACCGCCCGGTCACGCTCGACACCATCGCCTGCGCCAGGCAGCAGGTGTCCGGCTCGTGCACGACCACGGTCGAGAGGGGACAGCCGAAGCCGCGAATCTCCCAGCCCTCGTCGACGCGGGTCACCTCGACGTCCCCGCCCATGGACCGGAGCACGTCGGCCGCGGCGGCGACGCGGGCGCCGGTCCCCTCCCCCTTCGCGTCGGCCGAGTCGGCGGCGGCCCGCCCCACGGCCTGCAGGAGCCCGATCGTGGCTTCCTCGCCGTCCCGGCTCCGGAGCTGCCGGATCAGCTCCTCGAGCACGAACGCGTAGGCTTTCGGAAAGATCTCCTCCCCCTCGGGCGTGAGATCGTAGCGCTGCGCCGGCTTGCCTCCGGTGGACGGGGCCGTCCCGGCCTCGCGGACCAACCCGTCCCGTTGCAGGGCCGTCACGTGTCCACGCACCGCGTTCCCGGTGATGCCGACCGCGTCGGCCATCTCGCCCACGGTCGAGGCGGTGCGCCTCAGAAGCTGGAGGATGCGGGCGCGGGTGCCGCCCACGAAGGTCACGAGCCGGTCCACGGTCTCCACAGTCCCTCCCCGGTGCGGGTTCGGTGAACGCTCTCTCCCGGAGTCACTCCGAAAGATTGCTGGTTGCGGAGCCTTTGTCCACTTACTACACTTCTTCATTGTCTTAGTTCAGTGTCTCGGCCAACGCGGTTCCAGGAGGCACCAATGAAGGACTCGACCCTTCCCGCACCGAGCGGGATCTCGCGCGCCGGCGCCGCGGCGCTCGCGCTCGCCCTCGCGGTATCGGCGTGCGACCGTCACGCTGGTCCGGCCGGACCCCAGGATCCGGGTCTCGAGGAGCTCGACCCGGAGCTCGTGTCCCAGGGCCGGGAGATCTTCCGGTACGACGACTTCGGAGACTGGCGGTTCTGGACCGACACGCTGCGCATCCACGAGCT
This sequence comes from uncultured Gemmatimonadaceae bacterium, assembly GCA_964583815.1. Taxonomy (GTDB): domain Bacteria; phylum Gemmatimonadota; class Gemmatimonadetes; order Longimicrobiales; family Gaopeijiaceae; genus JAWLHJ01. The sequence goes on from CAZOYA010000005.1 coordinate 34,406, forward strand.
CGTGCAGGGTGTGGATCCCGCCACGGCGCTGTCGCTGGGCCTGAAGGTGGACGCGGACGCGGTCCCGCCCGACGTACTGAACGCGGTGCTCGCCGACCCCGCGCTCCTCGAAGATCCGGCCGTGACGCGGAGCCTCCTGGCGCTCGACGCCGTCGTGGGGATCTCCGCGACCGTCGAGGACGACGTGATCACCCGCATGGGCATCACCTGCGCGCTCTGCCACTCCAGCGTGGACGACCGGGTCGCCCCCGGGATCGGGAGCCGGGTCGACGGGATGGCCAACCGTGACCTGGCCGTGGGCACGATCCTGTCCCTCGCGCCCGGGCTGCCCGAGGGGCTCCGCTCGGTCTATGCTTCCTGGCCGGCCGGCTTCTTCGACCCGCGATTCAACGTGGACGGCATCAGCGACCCCATCGTGATCCCCCCGGCGTACGGGTTGAACGGCGTGGAGCTGGAGACCTACACGGGCGAGGGCCCGGTCTCCTACTGGAACGCGTACGTGGCCGTGCTCGAGATGCACGGCCGGGGCGACTTCGATGATCCGCGGCTCGGGATCGACGTCGATGTCCCGGACGCCGAGGACCGGGTCACGGGCATCCTCGAGCCCCTCCGCCAGTACCAGCTCTCGCTCGAGCCCGCGCCCCCGGCGCCCGGCTCCTTCCAGCCCGGCGCGGCCGCGCGGGGCCGGCTCGTCTTCGAAGGCGCGGGGCGGTGCGCCGACTGCCACACCGGCTCGCGGTTCACGGACGACGACCTCCTGCACCTTCCGGAGGAGACCGGCATGGACCCCGCGTACGCGGCGCGGACCACCCAGGAGCGCTACCGTACCACGCCCCTGCGCGGGCTGCAGGCGCATCCCCCGTACTTCCACGACGGGAGCGCCGCGACCCTCGCGGACGTCGTGGACCATTACGATTCCTTCCTCGAGCTCGGTCTCACGGATCGCCAGAAGGCGGACCTGGTCGAGTATCTCCGCACCCTCTGAACCGGAGCCACTCCATGGCCCAGTCCTCGCTTCCCCCCGACCTGCCGGACCTCCGGGAAGGAGTGCCGCTCGAACGGATCCGGGAGGGCGAGCCCCTCCTCGGCACCGTCGAGGGCGAGCCGGTGCTGCTCCTGCGACACGAGGAGGGAATCTCCGCCCTCGGCGCCCGCTGCACGCACTGGGGCGGCCCCCTCGAGGAGGGCCTCGCCCGCGAGGGCGTGCTCCGCTGCCCCTGGCACCACGCGTGCTTCTCGATTCGCGACGGCGCCCGGCTCGGTCCGCCCGCGCTCGCGCCGCTCCCGCGGTGGAGCGTCCGGGTGGAGGACGGCCGCGCGCGGGTGGGCGAGCCCCTTCCCCCGTCCGAGCGACGGGGGGAGGCTCCGCCGCCGTCCGTGCCCGACTCGGTCGTCATCGTCGGGGCGGGCGCCGCGGGACGCGCCGCGGCGCGCACGCTCCGCACGGAGGGGTACGAGGGTCCGGTGACGCTCGTCGATCCGGATCCGGACGCACCCTACGACCGGCCGAACCTGTCGAAGGACTACCTCGCCGGGACCGCGCTCGAGGAGTGGCTTCCGCTCGCGCCCGGGGACGATCTGGACGCGCGCCGCATCGCGCGGCGCTTCGAGGCCGTCACCGACATCGATCCGGAGGGACGGTCGGTGGGGCTCGCGGACGGGGGTCGCCTGCCCTGGGGGGCGCTCCTCCTCGCGACCGGCGCCCGCGCGGCGCGGCCCCGCCTCGAGGGCATGGACCTTCCGCACGTCCACACGCTCCGCTCGCTCGCGGACTGCCGGCGCCTGATCGCCGCGGTCGAAGGGGCGCGGCGCGCGGTCGTGGTCGGCGCGGGCTTCCTCGGCATGGAAGCGGCCGCGGCCCTGCGCGCCCGCGGCCTCGAGGTGTCCGTGGTCGCGCCCGAGGCGGTCCCGTTCGAACGGGTCCTGGGCGCCGAGCTCGGGCGGGTCCTGCAGGCGCGCCAGGAGGAGAGCGGCGTGTCCTTCCGACTCGGCCGTACCGTCGCGGCGATCGAGCCGGAGGGGGTGCGGCTCGAGGACGGGAGCCGGCTGCCGGCGGACGTCGTCCTCGTGGCCGTGGGTGCCCGGCCCGAGACGGGGCTCGCCGAAGCGTGCGGGGTCCGCACGGACGACGGCGTCCTGGTGGACGCGTCGCTCCGCACCTCGGTCGATGGGATCTGGGCCGCGGGAGACATCGCGCGCTTCCCGGATCCGGTGAGCCACCGGCTGATCCGGGTCGAGCACTGGACGGTCGCGCTCCGCCAGGGGGAGACCGCCGCCCGGTCGATCCTGGGGCGGCCGGCCCGCCAGGACGCGCCGCCGTTCTTCTGGACGTCCGTGGCCGACCTCTCGCTGACCTTCTCGGGCCACGCGGAACAGTGGGACGAGATCCGGCTCGAGGGCAACGCGGCCGCGGGCGATGCGATCGCGCGCTATCTCGTGGACGGGCGGACGCGCGCGGTCGCCGCGCTCGGCCGCGCGCAGGAGAGCCTCGCGTGGGACATCGAGCTCGAGCGGTCCTGGCGTGAGGGATCCGCGCCGACCGGTCCCACCGCGGCGGCCGAGGGCGCACGATGAGCGTGCCGCCCCCGGACGGCGGCCGGGTGCTTCGCGCCGCGGCCGCCACGGCCGAGCGAGTCAGCGAGCCGGCAGAGTCGCGTCCCTCCGCGGTCCGCGCGGGCGTCGAGGAGCACGACCTGCTCGAAGAGGTGGTGGGCCGGCTGCTCGCGCTGCTCGGCGAGGATCCTTCCCGGGAGGGCCTCCGCCGCACCCCGGAGCGCGTCGCACGCTCGCTCCGCGCGCTCACCGAGGGGTACGGGCAGACCCCGTGGGACGTCGTCGGCGAGGGCGTGTTCGAGGAGCCGCACGATGGGCTCGTGGTCGTGCGGGACATCCCTTTCCACTCGCTCTGCGAGCACCACCTGCTCCCCTTCCACGGGCGCGCCCACGTGGGCTATCTCCCTTCCGGCCGCGTCGTGGGCCTCTCCAAGGTCGCGCGGCTCGTCGAGCTCTTCGCGCGCCGGCTGCAGGTGCAGGAGCGCCTGACCGACCAGGTCGCCGACGCCCTCGAGGAGGTGCTCGCCCCGGCGGGCGTCGTCGTGTCGATCGAGGCGGAGCACATGTGCATGACGATGCGCGGCGTGCAGAAGCCCGGCGCGCGGACGCTGACGCGGGCCTGGCGGGGACGCTTCCGCGAGGACCCGGAGCTGCGCGAGGAGTGGCTGACCCTGATCGGACGAGGCTGAGCCCGCCCCGGGGCCCGTGTACGCTCCTTCCTGTAACGCTTTCACCCCCTCGCGAGACCGTATCATCGCAGGGGTACGTTCCGGTGCCCCGCTTCGCGATTCCCGCGGGCCTCCCGCCGCCTTCGTCGGCCGGGAGGCCCGCCCGCACATGGAGGTACGGTGAACGTGGTCGGCACGTCTTCTTCGGAGCTGCTTCGCCGGCTGGAGTCGGGCGTCGCCCGACTCGCCGACGAGGTGGAGGAGGCGCGTCTGGCTGATTCCGCCGACGCGCACGCGACCGGGACTGCAACGGAACGCACGCAGCTGCTGGGCATGCTGTTGGCCGGCGTCCGGCCGGGATACCTTGCGGAAGCAGGTCGTCCGGGCGTCGTCGGGTACGGCGCCCGCGTGGTCTTGGAGGATCTCGTGGACGGATCCTTGCAGACCCACCAGGTCATGGGTAGCGAGGCGATGGACATCGACCAGGGGCACGTGAGCATCGAGTCGCCGCTCGGCCGGGCGCTGCTCGGACGCGGCACGGACGAGGTCGTGGAGGTGCGGGTGCCGGCCGGCGTGCGCCGCTACCGGATCGTGGAGGTCCACTCGCTCGGGGAGATCCTCGACGAGATCGAGGCCGAGGGCGCCGCCACGCCGGGGAGCCACGGGTGATCCCGACCTCGCCCGACGTGCTGGTGGTCGGCGGGGGCATCATCGGAGCGTCGGCGGCCGACGAGCTGGCACGCGCCGGCCGCCGCGTTCTCCTCGTGGACCGGGGTCGGCCCGGTCACGGCTGCTCGCTCGGGAACGCGGGCTGGGTCACGCCCTGCTTCGCGATGCCCCTGCCCCGCCCGGGTCTCCTGCCCAAGGTGGCCGGGTGGGTGACGGATCCCGAGAGCCCCTTCCGGATCGGCATGAAGCCGAGCCCGGAGCTCGCGCGCTGGCTCGCGGAGTTCGCGCGCCGCATGAACCGGCGGAGCCTCGAGGCGGGCACGGCGGCCCTCGTCGAGCTCTCGCTCGCGAGCCTCGACGCGTATGCCGATCTGCACGAGGCGGCGGAGGGCGGGATCGGCCTCGAGCGGAGGGGCCTGCTCATGGTCGCGCTCACGACGGAGGGCCTCGACGACCTCGCGACGGACCAGCTTCTCATGGAGCGCCACGGCGTGCGGGGCTCCCTGCTCGACGGCGGCGGCGCGCGCGACCTCGAGCCGGGGCTTGTGGGACCCGTGGCCGGCGCGGTCCACTACCCGGACGAGGCTCATCTCGAGCCCCTCCGCGCGGTCGACGCGCTGCTCGCGCGGGCACGCTCGGCCGGCGCGTGCGTGGCCGCCGGCGTCGAGGTGCTCGAGCTCCGGGAGGACGCCGGGACCGTCGACGCGGTGCGGACCACGGAAGGGTGGGTGGAGCCCGGCGCGGTCGTGCTGGCGGCCGGCGTGGAGTCGAACGAGCTCGCCGGCCAGCTCGGGGTGCGCGTTCCGCTGCTCGGCGGCAAGGGATACTCCTTCCACGTCCCGACCTCCGAACGGGCCCCCCGCATGCCGCTCATGCTCCTCGAGCGCAAGATCGCCGTGACGCCCTACCCCGACCGCGTCCGGATCGCGGGCACGCTGGAGCTCGTGAAGGACGACGACTCGGTCTCGGTCCGGCGCCTCGACGCGCTCGCCCGCGGCGCGGCGGACACGCTGGGCCTGGATCCGTCCCGCGCCCGGGGGGTATGGAGAGGCCTGAGGCCATGCACCCCCGACGGACTTCCGATCATCGGGCGGGCACCGGCCTTCGAGAATCTCCACCTCGCGACGGGTCACCAGATGTTGGGCATCCAGACTGCACCCGCGACGGGCCGCCTCCTGGCGGACCTCGCGCTCGGCCGGACGCCGACGTTCGACCCGCACCCCTTCCGGCCGGAGCGGTTCGCTTGAGGCGCATGCTCCTTCCACGGCCGGCGCTCCGAAGCCGGGGCAAGGCTCCGCCCGGCTAAGCGCGGCCGACCCGCGAGCCCTCCGCGCGCCATCGGGCGCGCACGAGCGAGCCCCGCGGGCCGGCATGCCGATATGCGGCGCGGGACCTCTCCCGCGCCAGTTCCTCATCTCCGTCCCGACACGCGGCGTCGCACCCCACGGGGTCCGCGCCCGGTCGGGTCGAAACGCTTTCACGGGCCGGACCTGCCAGGACCGATCATGAACCACGAGAACCGAGAGCTCCGAAGCCCGCAGGAGCGCGTCGGCACGCTGCCGAACGCGGCCCTGCCCCCTCCCGACGAGGAACTTCCCTCCGTCGAGGCGCTCCTCCGGCGTGCCCTCGTCGACCGGGACGAGCGCGCGCTCCGCGTGGTGACGCGCCTGCTCCACCCGGAGATGATCCGGATCGCCACGTTCCACGTACGCTCGCGCGACGATGCCGAGGACGTCGTCCAGGACACCTGGCTGGCCGCCCTCCGCGGCATCGATCGCTTCGAGGGACGCTCTTCCCTCCACACGTGGCTGCGCCGTATTCTCACCTACCGCGCCCGGACCGCGGGAGCCCGGGCGAGCCGTGTGGTGCCGATCTCGCAGCTCCGCGGCGGCGACGAGCCGCGGCGGGAGCCGTCGGGGGAGCTGCCCGGCGGCCACCCGCCCGCGTTCTCGCAGCCTCAGCCGGACCCGCAGGACGCGCTGCTCGCGGACGAGCTCGGCGAGGAGCTCGAGCGTTGTCTGGCCACCCTTCCGCCGCGCCAGCGGGACGTGTTGCGGCTGCGCGACCTGGAGGGGAGGTCCGCCGCGCATGTTTGTCGCACATTGGAGTTGACGCCGGGTAACCAGCGTGTGCTTCTGCACCGCGCGCGCCATCATGTGCGTGAGCGGCTGCGCGGATATCTCCAGTACGGTTGGAGAGAAGCCAACGTGGCGTGAGTTTCTCGCCCAGGAGCGGGGACGGGACGTGCTCGCCCGGAACGCTCCGCCTACGTTCACATCGATCCATCGAGGAGTGACATGGTCCTGACGAAATACCAGTTCGACATCTGTCTCGGCGGGTTCTTCCAGATGAGCACCGCGAACGCGCGAGACATCCTGCCCGCCCATCTCCAGCCGGTGGAAGCTCAGCACACGAGGAGCGTGCTCGCCGTGCTCGCCTTCCAGTTCACCGAGAGCGAGGTGGGCGCGTACGACGAGCTGGTGATGGCGATCATCACGCCTCCGCGCGTGGAGCCGGGCAAGCCGCTGCCCAAGGCCGCGTTCTATCCGTTCGCGGTCGCGACGAGCACCGAGGCCTCCCGGGCGCACGCCATCGAGCGCTGGCACCTGCCGCACTACATGGAGAACCTCGATTTCGAGTTCACGGGGGACGGGGATCGCCGCACGCTCTTCGTTCGCGAGGGGGGCGAGCCCGTGATCGACCTGACGATCTCGGCCCACGAGTTCAACGACGCGGTCAATGCCTACCACGTCTTCACCGTGGACCAGGACGCGCCGCAGCCCTACAAGGTCAACGTGTTCATGCGGGCGCCGCACACGGAGCACGAGGCGGAGCGGGGCAAGCTCATCCTGCACGACCACCCCATGACCGACCTGCTCGACCGGGACGAGGTCGATCCCACCCCGTTCCGCGAGGAGTGGTACCAGGCCGGCACGCAGACCTTCGAGGAGCTCGAGCCGCTCGGCTGAGAGCCTTCCGACGGCTGAAGGACCGGGGCGGTCGAGGGGGAGGTGGTGCTCCTTCGACCGCCCCTCGTCTTCTCGGTAGGGGCGGCTCCTCGCGTCACGGCTCCGATCGCTTCGGGGACGTGCGGACCGCTCCGCGAGGCTCCCCGGGGGTCCAGAGACGCAGCGCCTCCGCCACCGCGGCCGTCGCGATCCGGGGTGCCGTAGGGCGCACCTCGAGGTGCGCGCTCGCCTTCCGCACCAGGTCGCTGGTGCGCTGAACCACATCGAGGCCGATCGGCGTGAGGTCCACGCCCACGTACCAGGCCCGCAGCTCCCGCCGGGCCGCCTCGTACTCGCCCTCGTCGATGCGGGCGAGGGCCGATCGGAAGCGTCGACTCACGACCGTGGCGACCGGTCCGGGGGCGGCGTCGCGGTCCACTTCTCGTCCGGCGCCGGATGATGGCGGGCCGTTCGGGGGAACCTACCCCCGGACGCGTGTGCAGCCTCCGCTCGCCCGCTCCGCCTCGAGCACACGGTCCACCTCCGCCTCGCAGGAGCGGCAGAGCGTGTGCGTGATCGGATCACGCCCGCGACGAACCTCCCGGCCGCATCCGGAGCAGAGCGCCCGATGGAAGACGACCTGGTACGTGGGGATCGTTCCTCGCTTCGCGCTCATTCTCCGGACCTCGCCTGCGGGTGCTCGTCTCGTCGGCTCCGGGCAGCCGCAAGTCCCGGGCCGGCCGGAACGTGGTCCCGGGGCTGCCGGTTCCGGCGGCGGGGCCTGCTCGGCGTCGTCGCCGGGCGACAGTGTCGCGACGCGGCGACGCGACGGTGGTGGGCCTCCGCGACGGTGAGCGATGGATCGGCGGTGTCGCGGCGCGGAGGCGCGCTCATTGGTGGGGAGGCTCGGCAACGGTGCTGCGGAGGCGCAGCACCCACGTACCTTGGTGCGCATCGGCTACCGACGCAGCCGCAGGGCGACACTCGAGCCCCATACGAGCACCAGGACGATGCCGACGTGGTAGACGACGTCGGGCACCGTACGCGGGCCGACGCCCACGATGATCGTGAAGACGCCCACGAGGGTTCCGAAGAGCGCGAATCCCTGGGCGACGAGGCCCGCTTCGGCGGCCCATCGCGGGCGAATCCACGTGGTCGCGGCCCCGACGAGCAGGACGAGCGCGATCACGCTCTCCGCGATCCGCGCCTCCCGGTGCTCGTAGCCGCGCACGATGAACCCGGCATGGATGAGCGCCGCGACGAGGAAGGTCGCGGCCTCGAAGAGCATGAACCGGCGAAGCGTCCGCGTCCCGGAGTCCGTGACAGGGTTCATCGGCCAGGAGGGTTCGGGGGATCGCGATGCCCTGTTGTGCAAGTTCGCTTCCAACCGCCCGCATCGAGCTGCGGTCGCCTCCGG
>CAZOYA010000006.1:0-1638 GCA_964583815.1 uncultured Gemmatimonadaceae bacterium
CTCGGGCGAGGTCGAGCGGGGCGTGGACCTCCGGGGTCTCGACGAGATCTTCACGTTCTGGGGGGCACGCGCGCCCCGAACACCATTCCGCGGTGTGCGCCAGCTCCCGCCGGGGTATTTCGCGCGCTGGAGCGACGGGCAGCTCCGCGCGCAGCCGTACTACGAGATCGCCTACGAGGCGGAACGCCACGAGCCCGCCGACGCCCTCGAGGAGCTCGATCAGCTGATGCGCTCGTCCGTCGACCTGCAGATGAGGGCGGACGTGCCGGTCGGCGGCTACCTCAGCGGAGGCCTCGACTCGAGCATCACGTGCGCGCTGGCCGCGAGCCGGACGCCGCACGACCTGCGGACCTTCTCGGTCACCTTCGAGGATCCGCTCCTGGACGAGTCGGACTACCAGAAGGAGCTGGCGCGCGAGCTCGGCAGCGTCCACGCCGTGGAGCACATCCACGATCACGCCATCGCGGAAGTCTTCCCCGACGTGGTGCGCCACACCGAAACCCCGCTCGTGCGGACCGCCCCCGCTCCGCTGTACCTGTTGGCCCGACTCACGCGGCGGTCGGGGATCAAGGTGGTGCTCACCGGCGAGGGCGCCGACGAGGTCTTCCTCGGATACGACCTCTTCAAGGAGGCGGCGGTCCGCGCCTTCTGCGGCCGGCAGCCGGAGTCGGCCTGGCGCCCCCTGCTCTTCGACCGGCTGTACCCGTACCTCGGTGGAGGCGGCGGCGAGTTCTGGCGGCGCTTCTTCCTCGAAGCGGGCGGTCCCGAGGATCCGCTCTTCTCGCACATGCCGCGCATCCTCCTCACGTCGCGCATCAAGGAGTTCTACGCAGAGGGTACGCGGGACGCGCTTTGCGGATTCGATGCGGCCGAGGCGCTCCGGGCCGACCTGCCGCCCGCCTTCGGGGAATGGAGCGTGCTCGGACGGGCGGCCTATCTCGAGGCGACCACACTGCTGCCGTCCTACCTCCTGAGCTCGCAGGGCGACCGCATGGCGATGGCGCACAGCGTGGAGGGACGCTTCCCGTTCCTCGACCACCGCCTCTTCGAGTACGCCGCGGCGCTCCCCGACCGGAGCAAGCTGCGCGGTCTGCGCGAGAAGGACGTCCTGCGCCGCTGGGCGAAGGATCTCCTCCCCGAGCGGCTCGCCGCCCGGCCCAAGCAGCCCTACCGCGCGCCCGACGCGCCGGCGTTCTTCGGCGCGGAGGAGCCCGAGTACGTATCCGAGCTTCTCGGACCCGAGGCGCTCCTCCGGAGCGGCCTGTTCAACCCGGCGTTCGTGCAGGGGCTCCTGAAGCGCTGCCGGTCGGGCCGCGCGACGGGCTTCCGGGAGAACCAGGCCATCGTGGCGGTCCTGTCGACGCAGCTCTGGCACCACCGGTTCATCGAGCAGACGCCGGACGCCGCCGAGCCGACGAGCCCGCGGGACGTCTTCCTCCGGGAGGACACGGCCCCCGATCCGCTCCCCGCGCTGCTCACCGCGGCGACCTGAGCCGTCACCCTTCCCTACCGGCGGCCCAGGGGCCAGCCTTCAGCATCCCATCCCACCGGAGAGTCACGTGGACAAGTCGCAGATCATCGCTCGCCTCCGCGATTTCGTGGAGGAGAACTTCCTCTACATGCGCCCCGACTTCGAGC